>CAZNZH010000052.1:0-12061 GCA_964577445.1 uncultured Myxococcales bacterium | reverse complement strand
GTCGGCTCGGACGCGTAGGGGTTGGTCTGGAGCCAGTGGCTGTTGATGCGCTGCTCGCCGTAGTCGCCGCGCAGCAGCAGCTTCGCCAGCGCGTCGATCTTCGTTTGGCCGAGGGCGGCGACGTCGGCGGGCGCGGCGAAGCCCTCGTCGGTCGCCATCCGCCCCAACCCGCGGAGATCGATGTAGTCCACCGGCCCGATCATCAGGGTCAGCAGGTCGTCGGCCGAGCCCCACTGGCCCATGGTGCCGCTGGCGTTCACCGCGGCGGCCAGGATGTGGGCGCCGATGAGCTGGCGGTGATGAAAGAGCCACTCCCCGCTCAGCGGGTCCTGCTCCATGAAGCGGAAGTCGACGCGGCCGAGCCACATCATCGCCTGAAAGTAGCGCTCCAGCGCGGGGACGCCCTCGTAGTGGCCGCGCGGCTTGAACTGGCTGAAGTCCATCTTCCGCTTCGTCCCGAAGACGGTGACCTCGCTGAACTGCTCCGCCGCGACGGCCTGGACAAAGCGCGTGACGTCGGCGTCCACGGCCGCGCCGCCCATCGACGGCACCGGCTCGCCCGCGAGCAGGCTGCGGGCGACGGTGAGGTAGAAGTCGGCGTCGCGTAAGGCGTCCTGGGCCAGGGCGGTGGGGCCGACGTCCAGGCCGGCGAGCGCGTCGTGGGCGCCGGAGAGCACCGCGTCTATTTGCGAGGAGAGGACGCCCTGCTCGAGGGTCAGGAGGATCTCATCGTAGGACGCGTGCAGCGCCTGCAGCACCATGTCCGTGGTCACCAGGATCGGCAGATCTCGGGCGTACACCTCGATGAGGGCCTCGCCGAAGGTCGGGAAGCTCAGGCGCTCCGACACCATGAAGCCCTGGTCAGCGATGCGCTGGCGCTCGGCCGCGTTCAGATCCAGCTCCTTTTCGACCAGGTCGAACCACGTCGAGTCGGTCGGGTCGTAGCTCAGCGGCGTCACCACCGGCGCGTCCTCGGGCGTGTACTCGGCCAAGAAGTCGTCGAGGGTCATGGCGTCGAGGCCGCTGAGGACCGCTTGGTAGCTGGTGGCCAACGCCTCATCGCCGGGGCGGACGCCGATCTCGCCCGGCTTGACCGGATCGCCAGGATCTATCGGGGTGTTTGCGGTGCCGCCGCCGTCGCCGCAGGCCCCAAGCAGCAGCGCGATCGCCAAGCCATAGCCGCACGCCGTCGTCATCTTCATCACAACCCCCTCACAGGCACTCGCCCCAGACCCCGGCCTCGGACCACAGGCCTCGGACCATAGGCACGGAGGGTATCGCAACAACCGTGCCAAGCCCTGGAGCCGCGCCAGCCTCGCGAGCGCGGGCGGTCCTGTGCCCGGTGGCCCGGCGCGAGTGTGTAAAAATTCTACACAGTGTGGAGATCAGGCCAGCAGCGCCATGAGATCGTCGCGGGTGAGCGCGGCGGCGCGGTCGGCCCCCTCGAGGGCGGCGTCGGCCAGGGCGCGCTTGCTCGCCTGGAGCGCCAAGATGCGCTCCTCGACCGTGTTCTCGGCCACCAGCCGATGCACCAGCACCGGGCGGTCCTGGCCGATGCGGTGGGCGCGGTCGGCGGCCTGGTCCTCGACGGCGGGGTTCCACCACGGGTCCAGCAAGAACACATGGTCGGCGGCGGTCAGGGTCAGGCCCGTGCCGCCGGCCTTGAGCGAGAGCAGCATCACCGGCGGGCCGTCGTCGGCTTGGAAGGCGTCGACCACGGCCTGACGGTCCCGCGTCGAGCCGTCCAGCCGGCAAAAGGGCAGCCCGGCGGCCTCCAGATGCGGCTCGACCAGGTCGAGGTAGGAGGTCCACTGCGAGAAGACCAGCGCCTTGTGGCCTTCGGACACGGCCTCGTCGAGCTGCTCCACCAGCAGGTCGACCTTTGACGAGCTGCCGGCGTGCTGTCCGGGGATCAGCGCCGAGTGGCACGCCGCCTGCCGCAGCCGCATCAGGGCCTCCAGCGCCTGGAGCGGGTTTGCGCCGTGGCCGAGGCGGTCGGTGATGTCCTGCTGGGTCGCGGCCCGAATCGCGTCGTAGACCCGGCGCTCTTTTGCGCTCAGCTCCACGCGCAGCACGACCTCGGTCCGCGGCGGCAGCTCCTTGGCCACGTCGCGCTTGAGGCGGCGCAGGATGAAGGGCCGGATGCGCGTCCGTAGCCGCCCGGCGGCCCCCGCCAGCCCGTCCGCGATGGGCCGCACCGTGCGCTCTTGAAAGGATTTCCGGCTGCCCAGAAGCCCCGGTGCGATGAACTGAAACTGGCTCCACAGCTCGTCGAGGCGGTTTTCGACGGGCGTGCCGGTCAGCGTCAGCTTGAAGCCGGCGTCCAGCCGCCACGCGGCGCGGGTGACCTGGCTCTCGGGGTTTTTGATGGCCTGGGCCTCGTCCAAGACGATCATGTCCCAGCGCTCGGCGGCCAAGAGCTCCGCGTCCATGCGCAGAATCGCGTAGGTGGTCAGCACCAGGTCGGCGTCCGGGTCCAGCGCGCGGTTCGGGCCATGGTAGACGCTGGTCGTGAGCCCCGGCCGGAAGCGCTCCGCCTCGCCTCGCCACGAGTGCAGCACGCTGGTGGGCGCGACGACCAGGGTGCGCCCGCGGATGACCGCCAGGGCTTGCAGCGTCTTGCCCAGGCCCATGTCGTCGGCCAGCAAGGCGCCCAGCCCCGCGTCGCGCATGAAGCAGAGCCAGTCCACGCCTTGCTTTTGGTAGCTGCGCAGCGTCGCCGTCAGGTCGTCGGGCAGCGGCGCGTCGGCCAGCCCGTCGAAGCCGTCGACGAGCTGCTGAAGCTCGCCCAGGGCGACCGGCCGCGGCGCGTCGTGGGCGTCGCACAGCCGCGCCAGGTCGGGCAGCACGGCCCGCGGCAGGGTCCCGTCGGCCGCCCGCGCCTCGAGCAGGTCCGCCACCAGATGCCCATATTTGCCAAGCCACTCCAGGGGAATCGGAGCCCAGCCGCCTCCGTCCAGGGGCGCCAAGGTCGACCCGCGCTGCCACGCCGCCAGCACCCGCCCCGGGTCCGCCGACCCGCCGTCCGAGCGAAAGGCCAGCTCGAAGCCGGCCTCGCCCTCGCCGAGCCCAAGGTCCGGAGACAGCGGCGGCGCCAGGGTAAACGCCTCCTGCGCGTCGCCCAGGACCGCGCCGCGCCGCCACGTCTTGAGCTTGGCCGCGAAGCGCACGGCGTCCTCGCCGTCGAGCACCGCCGGCGCCCCGCTCACCAGCCCGAGATCGGACCGCAGCTCCCGCGCCAGCTTGTCTTCCGCCGCCTCATCGCGCGCCGGCACCGCGTCGCCGTGGACGTTCAGCACGCCGTCTGTGACCCGCGCCACCTCCGGGTCGCCGTAGACGATGTGCGCGGTCACCACCAGCCGGTCGCCCAGAGTGCCGGTCTCGACCACCACCCGCGGCGGGTCGTCGCACACCCCCGGCAGGCGCTTGGTCAGCATCTCGACCTTGAGCCGCCGCCGCAGCTCGGGCAGCACCTCGGTCACCAGCTCGGGCACCTCGGCCGGCCCGTAGGCCTTGCCCTTCGACAGCGCCCACATCAGCTCGCGCGCCACCCCGGGGTCGCCGATGGGCCGGACCTGGTCGCCCATGCGCACCGCGCCATTGGCGAAGACCTCGTCGACGCCCGGGTCGGGCAGCGCCGTCACGAGGAAGCCGTCGCCCTGCTCAGCCACCCGCACCATCGGCATCACCAGCAGCGGCGAGCAGCGCACCGGCGCGTCGTCCAGCCGCACGTCGCCGCACGACGCCAGCGCGCGCAGGATTCGCGGCATCTGCTCGCGCGAGATGCGGCCATGGGAGCGCAGCCCCAGCGCGTCCTCCACGTCCAGGTCGTGGGGCCCGATGGCCACCGGCGGCGCGGCCACGTGACCGGCCGCCGCCGCCGTCAGCGAGACCTCGAGCGGGCGGACCGACTCGCCGACCACCACGCTGCGCTGAAGCTCGAGCCCGCGCTCCGTGCGCCGCAGCACGTAGCGCACGTGCCCGACCTCCAGATCGCTCACCGGAAGCGCTAGCCCCTCTTCGCCGGCCTGCCGCATCGCGATAATGCAGGCGGCGACGTGCTGGCAGCAGGCCGCCCGCGTGTCGCAGTCACACGACCACTCCTCGTCTTCGGGGTAGAGCGACACCCGCAGCGCCATCACGCCGCGGCCGGGCATCATGACCGTGAGCTCGATCTCTTCGTCGTCGGAGCTCTCACCTACGACCGCGCCGGCGCGCACCAGCTTGACCGCGGCAGACCAGTCCGCCGCCGTCGTGGCGCGCCGAATCGCGCCGAAGAGGTCGTCCAGCGCGGGGTTTGGGGAGGTCGCGGCGCTCATTCAGCCATGCAGACCTTCTTCAGGCCGCCCGACGACGGCGACTTGCACGCCGTCCAGCGGGGGTCGCGTGTCAGGCAGTCGTTGAGGGTCTGACAGTAGATCACGACGTGGCGTGCACTCGCGAAGCCCGTTGGGTAGACGCACGCATACTCTTTTTTCTCCTCCTCCGACAGCTTCGCCGCGTCGCTGCCGTTGCAGTCGCAGCCGCGCGTGCAGAAGCCAAAGAGCGAGTTGGTGGTGTTGCCCGGGTCACCCGGCATCATGCACTCCTGAAACACGCACTCCCGGTCGTCGGTGCAGCCGCCGCCGAAGGCGGTCAGATTCGGGATCGGCGTGGTGAAGCGCAGGTCGCAGCAGGTGGTCGAATCGCACGCCGCGCACGCCCCGTTGAGGCATGCGACGCCGCCCTTACACGTCCCGCACGTGCCGCCGCAGCCGTCGTCGCCGCACTCCCAGCCGTCACACTTCGGCACGCAGTCGCTGTCGCCCACGCCCACGTCGGGCGTGACCGTGACGTCGGCGGTGACCGTCGAGCAGATGCAGGCGCTCAGCGCGCCGTCCGACCGGCAGGTGCGCACGCCCGAGTTCCCGTTCGCGCAGGTGCAGGCCTCGGTCTCGCCGACCGTGCAGGAGTCGTCGCCGCCGCAAGCGCTCAGCGCGATGAGCAGGACGAGGCCGAAGACCGAGATGGTGGCGCGTAACATGGAGGACTCCTTTGGCTCAGCCCACGGTGCCCGAGCCCGAGCGCAGCTTACAAATACCCCGCCCGCGACTGGGTTTTCAGCGGCCCTTCCACACGGGCGCGCGCTTCTCGAGGAAGGCCGTCGGGCCCTCCTTGGCGTCCTCCGACGCGAAGACCGGCCAGCCCAGCTTGAACGAGTGCTCCCAGCGCGCGTCGGTGTCCAGGTCGCGCCCCTCGGTGATGATGCGCCGCGAGGCCCGGACCGCCAGGGGGCCGTTGTCGGCGATGCGCGCGGCCAGCGCCAGCGCGGTCGCGACCACCTCGTCTTTGGGCACCACCCGGCTGACCAGCCCCGCGTCGCGCAGCCGCTCGGGCGTGGTCGGGTCACCGGTCAGCGCCAGCTCCAGCGCGAGCTTTTCGCCGATGAGCCGCGGCAGCTCGACCAGCCCGCCCGCCAGCGCCACCAGCGAGCGCTTCACCTCGGGCAGCCCCATGCGGATCCCCTCGGCGCAGACGAGCAGATCGCAGCCCAGCGCCACCTCGAACCCGCCGGCCAGCGCGTCGCCCTGGATGGCCCCGACGATGGGCTTGTCGTGCTTACGCCGCACCAGCCCCGCGAAGCCGCCGCGCTCGGTCGACAGCGCCGCCGCCCGCCCCGCCGCGATCTCGCGCAGATCGGCGCCAGCGCAAAAGACCGTGCCCGCGCCGGTCAGGACGGCCGCCCGCAGCGCGTCATCGCCCTCCAATGTGTCGATGGCCGCCTCGATCCCCGCGGCCACCGCCGGGCTGATGGCGTTGCGCGCCTCGGGGCGGTCGATGGTGATGACGAGGACGTGGCCCTCGCGCGCGGTGGTGACGACTGGCTTCTCGCTCATGGCTGGCTCCTCGGCCTTCGGTCGGCTCTGCGGTTGGCGCGCGCAGTGTCTGGGCGATCGCCCCGCCCGGTCAACCTCGCGACCGCGGATTCCGGCGCGCGATCGAGTAGGATGCGGCCTCGCCACGGACTTGGAGGTCGACGATGCGGCTCGGACTGACGGTTGGCTACAGCGGCGCGCAGATGGGCCTGGACATCGCGCGCATCCAGGAGGCCGAGCGGCTCGGCTACGACTCGGTGTGGACCGCCGAGGCCTGGGGTTCGGACGCGGTAAGCCCGCTGGCGTGGATCGGCGCCCAGACCACCACGATCAAGCTGGGCACCGCGATCATGCAGCTCCCGGGGCGCTCGCCGGCCAACACGGCCATGACGGCGATGACCATGGACGCGCTCTCGGGCGGGCGCTTCATCCTGGGCCTCGGCACCTCCGGGCCCCAGGTCGTCGAGGGCTGGCACGGCCGCGCCTGGCACAAGCCCCTGACCTGGATGCGCGAGTACCTGACCATCGTGCGCGACATCCTCAAGCGCGAAAAAGCCCTGGAGTTTCACGGCGAACACTACCGCATCCCCTACGACGGCCCGGACTCGGCGGGGCTCGGCAAGCCGCTCAAGAGCATCCTCCACGGCCGCGCCGGCATGCCTATCTACTCCGGCTCCATGGCCCCAAAAGGTCAGGCGCTGGCTGGGGAATGGGCCGACGGCGTGCTGCTGACGTGCATGAACCCGCGCTTTTCCGAGGTCATCGAGGACCACCTCAAGGCAGGCCTCGCGCTGCGCACCGACGGCAAGACCCTGGCCGACTTCGACATCGCCCCAGCCGTCGCGGTCATCATCGGCGACGACCTCGAGCGCTGCCGCCTGCCGCTGCGCCAATCCCTCGCACTCTACGTGGGCGGCATGGGCGCCCGCTCGAAGAACTTCTATAACGAGTACGTCCGCCGCGCGGGCTTTGAGGCCGAGGCCATCGAGATCCAGAACCTCTATCTGGACGGCAAAAAGGCCGAGGCCGTCGCCGCGGTCAGCGACGCCATGGTCGACGCCTTCCACCTGGTCGGCCCGCCCGAGCGCATCCGGGACCGGTTTCAGGTCTGGAAGGAGTCGCGGGTGGGGACGCTGATCGTCGGGACCGAGCAGATGGAGGCGGTGCGGTTGATGGCGAAGCTCATGGCGGAGTAGGCGGCGGGGCGGAGACGCTTGGTTACCACGGAGACTCGGAGACACGGAGCCGCACGCTTAGGACCCACCAGCCTCCAGCCCTCAGACCTCGCCGAGGCCGGTGATCCGGATCCCGGCTCCGGGGCTCTTGTAGCGGCGGTTCATGTGGATCAGCACGGGCGTCAGCGACTCGAGCGCCACCGCGTTCTCGAGCACCCCGGCGTCCAGCCCGCGCGCGCCGAGGTCTTTGGCCAGGCCGATGACCACCTCGCGCGCCTCGGGGTCGTCTCCGCAGACCAGGACGTCGGTCTCGAGGCCGTGGTCGAGATCCGCCAAATGATGAGCTCCCACATGATGAAAAGCGGCCACGACGCGCACGTCGGCGCCCACCATGGCGCGGGCCTCGAGCGCCGCGGCCTGGCCGGCGGGGAGCTGGACGCGGGAGACCTTGGGCGGGACCAGCGGGACGGTGATGTCGACGAGGAGGCGGCCGGCGAGGTAGGGCAGCAGCTCCGTGAGGGTGGAGGCGTGGGCGCCGTAGGGGACGGAGAGCACGACGACCTCGGCGTTCTCGCAGGCGCGGACGTTGCCGCCGCCGCCGATGGGGACCTGGGCCTGTGCGGCCAGCTCTTGGGCGGCCTCAGCGCCGCGGGCGGCGTCACGCGACCCGACGGTGACCGCGTGGCCTGCCTTGGCCCAGCGCAGCGCCAGTCCACGTCCCTCTTTGCCTGTTCCGCCGACGATCCCGATACGCATGTGCCGCTCCTGCCCTGGGCCGGCGAGGGTAGGCGGCGGGCGGGCGCCTCGCAAGCGGGCTGGCCGGTCGGGGGGTGGGAGCGGGCGGATGAGGGGCTGGCGCCGGGGGGGCTGGCGGTCGGGCGCTGAGCGGCACCGGTGGCGCGCGCGAGCCTGTATTTCGGGCCGGGATCGCAGCGGACTGCCCGTGGCCGCGGTCGCCTGGTGGTTGCGCGACCGGCCGGGTCGTGTACCATTCCGCGCCACTGCGGGGCGCCAGCCTGGCGCGCGCACGCACACACACGCACACGAGGGGCTGACGCATGTTTGATAGCGACAAGGAGCGGCTCGAGGGCCTCCGATCGCGTCTCGCGTCCCTCAGGGGGCATCTTTGACGTCCCTGGGCGACAGACGCGGCTGAGCGAGATCGAGGCGCTGATCTCGGACCCGACGCTGTGGAACGATCAGGCGCGGGCGCAGGGGCTGCTGAAGGAGCGGACGGACTTGACCAACGCGCTGGAGCGGCTGGCGGTGCCGGGGCGGGCGCTGGACGACGCGCTGATGCTCATCGAGATGGGCGAGGCCGAGGGCGACAGCTCCGTCGGCGATGAGATGTCGGAGTGCATGGACCGCGCCGAGGCCGCCATCGAGGCGCTGGAGTTTGCGCGGATGCTGGGCGGCGAGCTCGACAAAAACGACGCCATCCTGACCATCAACGCGGGGGCCGGGGGGACGGAGAGCCAGGACTGGGCGGAGATGCTGCTGCGCATGTACGTGCGGTTTTGCGAGCGGCAGGGCTGGGGCGTGACCTTCCTCGACCGGCAGGACGGGGAGGAGGCGGGCCTGAAGTCGGCGAGTCTGTCCGTGAAAGGCGACTACGCTTATGGGATGATGAAGGCGGAGGCGGGCGTGCATCGGCTCGTCCGCATCTCCCCCTTCGACGCGAGCGCCAGGCGGCACACCTCGTTCGCGGCGTGCTTCGTCTATCCGGACATCGAGGACGACATCGAGATCGACATCCAAGATATCGACCTGCGCATCGACACCTACCGGGCGTCGGGGGCCGGTGGGCAGCACGTCAACCGGACCGACAGCGCCGTGCGGTTGACGCATCTGCCGTCGGGGATTGTGGTGACGTGCCAGTCCGAGCGCAGCCAGCACCAGAACAAGGCGCACGCCATGAAGGTGTTGAAGGCGCGCTTGTATGAGCTGGAGCAGCGAAACCGCGACGCCGAGAAGCAGGAGATGGAGAACGCCAAGCAGGACATCGCGTTCGGCAGCCAGATTCGGTCGTACGTGATGCACCCGTACCGGCTGGTCAAAGACGTGCGGACGCAGCACGAGACCTCGGGCGTGGACGCGGTGATGGACGGGGACCTCGAACCCTTCATCCGCGCCTACCTGATCCAGAACCCATCGGCCCCATGAGCGAGCAGCCCCCCGAGCCAGGACGAGGCAAAGGCGTGTCCCACGACACACGCCCCGCCACGCGTCCACCCGTGACCATCTCGCGTTCGCGAAATGGCGCTGGCTCGTCCGGGCGAAAGACCGGTTCGAGCATGGCCGACGCCTGTGTCCTTGCGACGCGAAGATTCATCGAGAACGGGCCGGCCAACCCGGTCTTGCGCGCCCTGTACCAGCTCTTCTTGGGCCTCACGGCCACGGCCATCTTGGCGCTCTGCTACTTCAACGCGTCCAAGGCCGGCGTCGGCCGCAGCATCGACCTGATGAGCAAGTTCGATGAGTCGGTCCCGTTCATCCCCTGGACCTGGTGGATTTACTTCCCCGGGTACGTGGGCGGGCTGCTCCTCGCGATGGTCTCGTTTCGGAACCTGAACGTCTACTACCGGACCCTGGGCGCGGTGCTGGCGGCCCAGGCCTTCTGTGCGGTCATCTTCCTGATGTTTCCGTCCGACTTTCCGCGGCCGACCGACGCCGGGGCCGGGCTGACGGGGGACGCGATCCGCTGGTTCTGGACGGTCGACCCGCCCAACAACACCTTCCCGTCGACCCACGTCGCCGTGAGCGTCATCGCGGCCATCGGCATGTGGCGCGACGGCAACCGGGCCCGCATCGTGTCGGCGGTGATGGCGGTGGGCGTCATCATCACGGTACACACGACCAAGCAGCACTATCTGGTGGATACGCTGGGCGGGATCGTGGTCGCGCTCCTGGCGTGTCGGGTGTTCTTGCCGTCGCCGTCGCCAGCGCGGGCGCGCGTGTTGGCTTAGGCCGAATGTACGTCGACGTTCATGCGCACCTGATTCACCCGTCGTTCGATGGCGACGAGGACGCGGCGGCGGAGCGGGCGCGGGCGGCCGGGCTTGAGTGGGTCATCGTCAACGGGCTCGAGCCGGTGTCGAATCGGCGCGTGCTACAGCTCTGCGAGCGGCACGAGGGGTTGCTGGCGGCGCTGGGGATCTACCCGGTGGACGCCGTGGCGCGGGAGATCGCGCGGGCGGGGAGCTGGTCGGCGGAGCACCCGGCGCCGGCGGAGTTCGATACGGACGCCGAGATCGACTTCATCGACAGCGTGGCGGACCGGCTCGTCGCGGTGGGCGAGTGCGGGCTGGACCAGCACTGGGTGACCGAGCACGCGGCCGAGCAGGAGCGCGTCTTCGAGCGGCTGTGCGACGTGGCGATGCGGCACGACCTGCCGGTGATCATCCACTCGCGCAAGGCCGAGCGGCGCTGCCTGGAGATCGTGCAGGGCCTGGGCGTCGAGAGGGCCGATTTTCACTGCTTCGGCGGGAAGCTCGACCTGGCGCGCAAGGTCGCGGACGCCGGCTACTACCTGTCGATTCCGCCGGTGGTCGAGCGGGCGGACAGCTTCCAACGGATGGCGGCCAAGCTGCCGCTGGACAGGCTGCTGACCGAGACGGACTCCCCGTACATGGGGCCGGACCGCGGCGAGCGAAACGAACCCGCCAACGTGCCGCGCGGGATCGCCGCGATGGCGAAGGCGCGCGATATCCCACACGACGACATGGCGGTCGCCGTGAGAGACAACTTCCGTCGGCTCTTCGGCCGCTGAACACAGCGCCGGCTCTTCGGCCGCTGCACACAGGGTGAGGCACCATGCGCACTTCCACGTTGACCACGCTTTTGATCAGCATTTCGTTGGCTGCTTGCTCGAGTAAGCCCGCGCCTGCGCCCGCGGCACCTGCCGCCGCGCCGGTCGAGGCCCCGAAGCCGGCTGAAGCGGCCGCGCCCGCCGCCGAGCCCGCAGCGAACCCGCCATCGCGCGGAGTCGCCCAGCCGACGCCGCCGACTGCCCAGGAGCGCAACGCGTGGGGCAAGGTGCTCAGCGAGACCATCGAGGCCGGCATCATCACCCGCAAAGTGCAGTCGCCGTGGGGCGTCATCACGGTGAGCGGCCCGACCGAGGAGCCCGGGATCACGGTGGTCCGCTACTGGACCGACTGGCTGCGCGCTGACTTCACCTCGGCCTACGCGTACGCGACCGGGCGGATGAAGAAGGGGCTGTCGAGCCTCGACAATCCTGCGGGCCACAAGGACTACGCCGAGGTCATCCCCCAGCGCTACGCCGACAACCCGGTGACGGCGTTCAGCATCGACAACGTCACGGCGACCAGCTCCGGCGCGGCGACGGTCACCTCGACGATCACGCACCGCGACGGCAAGAAGGAGGGGCGGAAGACCTCGATGCTGCTCGAGGGCGAGACCTGGAAGCTGGACTTCATCGGGCGCTGAAACGTCCACCGCGCCCACGTCGTCACCCGCGCAGGTCTGCCCGTCGTCCCATGAGGCGCCGTCGACGGCGGGCGGCAGCGAGCACGAGCGGCGCTTGATGTCCCAGCTCGTCGCCTCGTACGGCGGGAGCTCGGGAACTCCTGGGCACACGCGTTCGCGCAGGGCTCCCGGCGGAGCGCCGCGCCGGCTGCCGCCGAGCTGACGGCCGCTACTTGCAAACCGCCCCCTGACACGTCACCCCCTCGCCGCAAGGGCTGCCGTCGGGCAGCGCAGGGTGCGTGCAGCCCGCGTCCGGGTCGCACCAGTTGATGGTGCAAGGGTTGCCGTCCTCGCAGTCCTGCCAAGCCATATCCGCGCAAACCCCAAGCCGCATCCCGCAGGTCCGGCCCCAGAAGTCGGTGCGGAGGATGAAGCGGTCGATGCCGCCGTCTGGACCTGACGTGACAACTGCCCCGACAGCCGTGATGGTTCCGTTTTCCTGGAAAACCGCATCTGCGAGTTGGTCGGTGAGCGGACCGCCGTAGAAGCGCATCCACTCGGGATTTGCCCATGAATCCAGCTTGAGCAAGAACGAGTCCATAG
>CAZNZH010000051.1:0-13290 GCA_964577445.1 uncultured Myxococcales bacterium | reverse complement strand
CGATGGGCTGGATGTCGCCCACCCCCTCACTCTGCGCCAGCTTCATCGCGACGAAGTTCTGCCCCTGGTCCACGTAGTGTTCCATGATGTCCACGGAGCCCTCGGGCTGAAAAAACCCGTGGTCATCGAGCCACTCGATGAGCTTGGTGGCGTCTTTGGCGGCCAGGGTCACCGTCTCAAAGGGGCCGACCTGCTCCTCGTCCAAGACGACCACCTCGCCCCCGTCACCGTCCGCTCGGGGCGGGCCGGCCCCGGCGAAGTCCTCTTCCGGCGAAAAAAACCCGCACTGCCCCTCGCCCCAGCTCCAGTCGAGGTACCACTGCGGGCTGGTCGCCTGCTCGACGGCGCCGAAGAAGCCCTGGGCGCCGAGGCGAATATCCGGCTCGCCGTTCACGGGGACCACCCACGCGAAGTCCTGCGCCTCGCCCTGGTAGGCGATCTGGATGGTGGCCGTGACCTTGCCCGGCGCGACCGTGAACACGATCTGCTCCCCGGTCTGCTCGATGGGCAGGAAGCTACAGAAGAAGCCACCGCAGGCCGACGCGGGCGTAGCCGAGGCGCCGATGAGCGCCGTAGCCAGGGCAGCGGAGACCACGACGGCGGCGAACAGACGGGTGGGACGCATGGGGGGCTCCTGGGGATTGAACGTGCCAGATAGTAGCAGCCCTCGGCCGTGGAGGCTAAGTGGAGGCGTCGTAGGGTGCAGCCCGACGGAGGTCGAACATGGCGCGCGTCGTCATCATCGGAGGCGGATTCGCCGGGCTCAACGCGGCGCGCGCGTTGGGCGGCGCACCCGACGTCGACGTGACGCTCATCGACCACCGCAACCACCACCTCTTTCAGCCCCTGCTCTACCAGGTCGCGACCGCCGGCTTGTCCCCCGCCGAGATCGCCGCGCCGATTCGCTCGCTGCTCGCCGAACACGACAACGTCCGCGTCCTCCACGGCGCGGTCCACCAAGTGCTACCAGAGGAAAAGCGAATCGAGTGCGACACCGGCAGCCTCGACTACGACCTCCTCGTCATCGCGACCGGCGCGCAGCACGCCTACTTCGGCCACGAGGCCTGGGAGCCTTACGCGCCCGGGCTGAAGACCATCGCCCAGGCCACCGAGATTCGCCGCCGCGTCCTCGAGGCCTTTGAACGCGCCGAGCGCACCTCCGACGCCACCGAGCGCAAGCGGCTGCTGACCTTCGTGGTCGTCGGCGGCGGCCCCACCGGCGTCGAGATGGCCGGCGCCATCGCCGAGATGAGCCGCTTCACCCTCGCCCGGGACTTCCGGCGCATCGACCCCAAGCTGACCCGCGTCGTCCTGCTCGAGGGCGGCGAGCGCATCCTGGCGTCTTTCGACAAGGCGCTGGCCAGCCGCGCGACCCGCGACCTCGAGCGCATCGGCGTGCAGGTCTGGACCTCGAGCCTGGTCACCAGCATCGACGAGCGCGGCGTGGAGGTCGGCCACGAGCGCGTCGACGCCGCCACGGTGGTCTGGGCCGCGGGCGTGCAGGCCTCGGCGCTGGGCGCCTGCCTCGGCGTCCCCCTGGACCGCATGGGCCGCGTCATCGTGCAATCCGACCTGTCGGTGCCTGGGTTTTCGGAGATCTTCGTGGTCGGCGACCTCGCCCACCTCGAGGGCGCCGACGGCAGGCCGCTGCCGGGCTTGGCCCCGGTGGCGCTTCAGCAGGGCCGCCACGTCGCCGCCGTCATCCGCGCCGCCATCGCCGGCGCCGAGCGCCCGGCCTTCCGCTACCGCGACAAGGGCCAGATGGCGACCATCGGCCGCAGCCGCGCCATCGTCCAGAGCGGCAAGGCGCGCTTCAGCGGCTTCTTCGCGTGGCTGGCGTGGCTGGTGGTCCACATCTACTACCTGTCCGGCTTCCGCAACCGCGTCCTGGTGCTGCTCCGCTGGGCGTGGTCCTACGTGTCGTATCACCGCGGCGCGCGCATCATCACCGACCGGGATTGGCGGGCCTACCCCGACGCGTCGCCCGAGGCCGCGCCCGAGATCGGGCCCGCGCCGTCCCAACCCGAGCCCGGCGACAGGCCCTCGGCCCCGAGCGCCTAGCGCCGCCGCAGACCGGCCGCCACCGCGGGTCGTCCGCCAAAAACGTCGCGGGATCACAAAAGAGCGCTTGCTCTTGAGTAAAGGTGTCTTTACCCTGCGCGTCCTGCTGCTCACCCCGGCTAAGCATGTCTTCCACAACGCCGCGCAGACAACGTGAAACCGCCATGGCGCGCCTCGCTTTTCTCGAGGCGGCGATCCCGGTCTTTTCGCGCAAGGGCTTTCACGGCGCGACGATGGACGAGATCGCTCGAGGCGCGGGCTACTCGCCGGGCGCGATCTACCGGTACTTCGGCTCGAAAGAGGACGTCTTCGCGGCCGTGGCCGACCACATCAGCGACGCGTTCCGGCGTCAGGTGGCCGAGGAGCCCCCCGTGCCGCTGGCCTTCGACGACCGGCTCCGCTGGTTTTTAGTCCGCCACCTGGAGGTCGCGATGGAGCACCGCGACTTCTTCATCGCCTTCGTGGCGCACAACGCCATGATCGACTGGGAGCGCCAGAGCGTGCTGGGCCAGCGCGTGCAGTGCGCCCAGGACGATATCGTCGGCGGGTTCGCCAAGCTCGTCGAGGGCGGGATCGCGGAAGGTGCGCTGCGGCCAGGGGATCCGGTCGTCTACGCGCGGGCCCTCAAGGGGCTGATTCGCGCCCTGAGCCTCGAAGAGCTGATGGTCGGCGAGCCGGGCCCGGTGGCCCCCACGGTCGAGCGAATCGTCGAGATGTTCATGCACGGCGCCGGGGCAGGGCCAGGGGAGTCTTCGTGATGCGATTGTCGATGTGGGTCGGCGCGGCGTTGGCGGCGTGGGCCGTGGCGGCTCCCGCGCAGGCGGCCGAGGTGAGTCTGGACCAGGCCATCGAGGCGGCCGTGGCGCACAGCCCCATGGTGCGCGTGAAAGAGGCCGCCATCGAGCTGGCCAAGGCGGACCGCACGGTCGGGAGGTCGCGGTTGCGGCCGACGCTGCAGCTCACCGCCGACCTCAAGGTCTGGGACAAGGCCCAAGCGGTGTCCTTTGGCGGGCTGGGCGGCAACACGCCGACCTTGCCCGCGCCGACCACGCCGTATGAGGCCGTGCTGGCCGGGCTGCTCTCGGGTTTCTCGACGCCGACGCGGATTCAGGAGCAGGTGACCGGCAGCGTGGGCGTGTCGATCATCCAGCCGCTGACGGATCTCATCAGCACGCGCTCGACGCGGGAGGCGCTGGCCCTGGGTCTGGACGCGGCGCAGGCCGGGCGGGTGGAGGCGGAGCGGCAGGCGGCGGTGGACGCGGTGGGGGCCTGGCTGCGCTTGCACTTGGCGATCGCGATGCAGGCCTCCGCGGAGCAGTCGGTGGCCGAGTTCGCGCCGCGGCTCGAGCAGGTCGACGCGCTGGTCCAGGGCGGCGTCGCCATCCAGAGCGATCGGCTGCGGCTCCAGGTGGCTCAGGCCGCGGCTTCGCAGGACCTCATCGCGGCGCGAGCGCAGGTCAAGCTCGCGCAGACCATGCTCGCGACGGTGATGGGCCTGTCGATGGCCGAGGCGGACGCGCTCGAGCCAGCCCCGGTGAACGTGGAGGCGTGCCAGGCGGACGCCACGGCCCTGGAGGTGCTCTTGGAGCAGGCGCTGGCGACGCGACCGGAGCTTCGGGGCGCGCGCGCGACCGGGCGGCAGGCCGCGCTGGGCGTGGACCTGGCGAAGGCGCGGATGTGGCCCTCGGTCTCGGCCGTCGCGGCCTACAACCACCTGGAGGGCCTGGGCTTGGCGGTCAAAGACTCCGCGTTCGTCGGCCTGAACCTGCGCTGGAACGTCTTCGAGTGGGGCGCGACGCACTCGGGTATCGCGGCGGCCCGGGCGCGCTCTCAGCAGGCCGAGCAGCAGCTCGAGGCCCTCACCGACATGATGCGCGTACAGCTCGAGCAGGCGCGCCAAGAGCTGCGCTCCACCGCCGAGGTCCAGGGTGTCGCCAAGCTGGCGGAGTCCCTGGCGGCTGAGAGCCTGCGGCTGGAGTCCGCGCGTTTTTTTGCCGGCGACGCCACGGCCACCGACGTGGTCACCGCCGAGGCCGCGTCGCACAAGGCGCGCGACCAGCGGGTAGCGAGCGGATATCGAGGTCTTTTGGCCCGCGCGACCCTGCGCGCGGCCGTCGGCGACTCCTTGAGCGCGTCGACCCTGCTCTTGGACGGAGGTGAGAAGTGAGACGAGTCGCCCAGGCTGCCCGCGCGGCCCTCTGGCTGAGCTGCACCCTCGCGCTGGCGCTCGGCGCCTGCCACCGGGCCGACGAGGGCGTCGCGCTCCCCAAAGAGGCGGTGCCGGTGAGCATCGGCGGCGCCACCAAGGCTTCAGGCGAGGCCGCCGACGGCGCGGCCAGCGCGGGCGCCCCACCCGCGAAGCCCGCCGCCGCCGAGGGCGCGGACACGCGGAGCGCGAAGCTCGAGGCAGACGCCGTGTTCACGGGCTCCAGCGCGCCGCATCGCCGCTCGACGATCTCGGCCAACCAGACCGGCCGGGTCCTCAGGGTCTTCGCCGACGAGGGCGAGACCGTCACGGAGGGCCAGGTCATCGTGCAGCTCGACACCGCCGACTTTGACCTGAGGCTTCGCCAGGCTCAGGCGGCCGTCCGCGCCGCGCAGGTGCAGGTCGAGACCGCCCGCATCGAGGCCGACCGGGCCAAGAAGCTCCTGGCCTCCCACGCGATCCCCGAACGGCAGAACGACCTCGCCATCGCCCAGGCCCGCGCGGCGAACGCTGCGTTGCAACAAGCGCTTGTGGTGCGCGATATGGCGGAGCGTTCCATATCGGAAGCCGAGGTGCGCGCCCCCTTCGACGCGGTTGTGGTGCAACGCCACATCTCTGAAGGGGAGGCCGCCGCGGCCATGCCCCCGACCCGCTACGTCACGCTCGAGCAGCGCTCGCCCATCGACGTGCGGCTGGACATCCCGTCGAGGCGCCTGCGCGGCGTGAGCGTCGGGACGCCCGTGCGGGTCCGCTTTCCAGCCCTCGAGCTCGAGGTGGACGGCACGATCACGCGCCTGGTGCCCTCGGTCGATCCCCGGTCGCGCGCCGCCCTGGCCATCGTGGAGCTGCCCAACACCGACGGCGCCATCGCCCCCGGGCTCTTCGCCGAGGCCCGGCCCATCGTCGCCCCGGCTGGTGCGCCCGCCCCGCCCGCGCTGAAGCCCGCGGCCGCGGCCGAGGTGGCCCCGTGATCCTCTCCGATCTCTCGATTCGCCGCCCGGTGCTGGCGACGGTGATGGTCGGCACCCTGGTCGTCTTCGGCCTCGCGGCCTACGGCGACATCGGCGTCGACCTCTTCCCGGACGTCGAGTTCCCCATCGTCACGGTGACGGCGATCTACCCGGGTGCCGACCCGGAGAGCGTCGAGACCAAGGTGCTGGAGAAGCTCGAGGAGGCCGTCGGCTCGGTCGGCGGCATCGACTTCATGCAGGGGACCGCGCAGGAAAACGTCGCCACCATGGTGGTGCAGTTCCAGCTCGGCGTCAGCCCGGACCAGGCCGCCCAGGACATCCGCGACCGCATCGCCGCGATTCAGAGTGAATTGCCTCCAGATTTGGAGCCACCAGTCGTTCGGAAGTTCGACATCGGCGCCGCACCGGTCATCAAGCTGGCCCTGGGCGGACCACTGCCGGCGCGGGAGCTGACGCGGCTGGCCAAAGACGTCGTCAAGGCCCGGCTTCAGACCCTCGAGGGCGTCGGATCCGTCGAGCTGGTCGGCGACCAGGAGCGCGAGTTCCACGTGTGGCTCCACCCCGACGGCCTCGAGCGGTACGGCCTCGCCGCCGGCGACGTGCTCCAGGCCCTGGCGGCCCAAAACGTCGAGATCCCCGGCGGGCGCCTCGAGACGGGCACCCGCGAGCTGTCGGTCAAGACCCGCGGGCAGGTCCACACGGCCGAAGAGATCGGCGCTCTCATCATCCCGACGGCCTCCGGCCCCCCGATCCGCGTCCGCGACGTCGCCACGGTCGAGGACAGCGAGGAAGAGCGCCGCTCCATCGCCACCCTGGATGGCCAGCCCGCCGTCGCCCTCGTCGTCCGCAAGCAGTCGGGCACCAACACCGTCGAGGTCGCCCACCGCATCCACGCCGCCGTGGAGGCGCTGCGCGCCGAGCTGCCTCCGGGCGTCGTCTTGGCCGCCCCGGTCGACAACTCCACCTTCATCGAGGCCTCCATCGGCTCGGTGAAGTTCGACATGCTCTTCGGCGGCATCCTCGCCATCCTCATCATCCTCTTCTTCCTCCGCGACTGGCGCGCCACGGTCATCAGCTCGCTGGCGCTCCCCGCCAGCGTCATCGCCACCTTCGCCGCCATCGCCACCCTCGGCTTCACCTTCAACAACATGACGATGCTCGCGCTCACCCTGTCCATCGGCATCCTCATCGACGACGCCATCGTGGTGATCGAGAACATCCACCGCCACCTCGAGATGGGAAAACCCCCGCGCCAGGCCGCCGCCGAGGCCACCAGCGAGATTGGCCTCGCCGTCATGGCCACCACGGCCTCCATCGTCGCCGTGTTCCTGCCCGTCGCCGTCATGAAGGGCATCATCGGCCGCTTCTTTTTGCAGTTCGGCATCACCGTCGTCTTCGCGGTCGTCGTCTCGCTCTTCGTGGCCTTGACCATCACGCCCGCCTACTCGGCGCTGCTCTTGCGCTCATCGCACGGCAAGCCGAGCCTCATCGGCCGCGCGATGGATCGCGGCCTGAACGCCATCGACGCGGGCTATAGCCGCCTGCTCGGCGCCGCACTCCGCCACAAGTTCATCACCATGGCCGTCGCGTCCGGCGTCTTCTTCGGCAGCCTCGCCTTGGCCAGCCAGGTCCCCAACGAGTTCTTGCCGCCGGAAGACCGCGACCACTTCATCGTGCGCACCGAGCTGCCCAGCGGCACCGACCTCGCGGCCACCGAGACCTACGTCGACGAGGTCGCGGCGCAGATTCGCGAGCTGCCGGGCGTCACCCAGACCTTCATCACCATCGGCGGCGGCACGCAGGGCGAGGTCAACAGCGCCATCATCCAGGTAAACACGGTCGGAAAGGGGGAGCGCGCCTTCACGATGACCCAGGCCATGGAGCACGTCCGCGCCATGCTCGCGGACCGCACCGACGCCATCTTCGCCGTCGAGAAGATCAACGCGGTCGGCGGCGACAGCGCGTTCAAGACCGCCGAGATCCAGTTCAACATCCGCGGGCAGGACCTCATCGAGCTACAGTCCGCCGCGGACGCGCTGATCGCCGAGATGAAGAAGGCCGGCGGCTACGTCGACCTCGACACCTCCTTTCGGGTCGGAAAGCCCGAGATCCAGGTGGACATCGACCGCGAGCTGGCCGCCGATCTCGGCGTCCCCATCGCCCAGGTCGCCTCGACGCTGCGCACCTACTTCGCGGGCGAGAAGGTCGGCGAGGTGCTGACCCCGGAGGGCCGCTTCGACGTGCGCGCGCGGGTCGACGCGGAGCACCGGCGCGGCGGCTCCGACATCCTGGGCCTGAGCGTGCGGTCGGGGCGCGGCGATCTCGTCAGCCTGTCGCAGATCGTCGAGGTGCGCGAGGGCGAAGGGCCTGGGCGCATCACGCGGCAGGACCGGCAGCGCCAGGTCACCGTCTTCGCCAACCTCGAGGGCAAGGTCCTCGGCGCCGCGGTCGCCGAGATCGACAAGATGGCGGCCGAGGTCGTCCCGGCGCACCTGTCGCGGGACTGGGCCGGCTCGGCCGACATGATGGCCGAGAGCGCGGGCTACATGGGCCAGGCGCTGATCTTGGCCATCGTGCTCGTCTATCTCATCTTGGCCGCCCAGTTCGAGAGCTTCATCCACCCGTTCACCATCATGTTCTCGCTGCCGCTGGCCGTGACGGGTGCCTTCGGCGCGCTGGTCATCGCCGGGATGACCCTGAACATCTTCACGATGATCGGGTTCATCATGCTGATGGGGTTGGTGACAAAAAACGCCATCCTATTGGTGGACTATACCAACACCCTGCGAGCCCAGGGCCGCACGCGGCGCCAAGCCCTGCTGGAGGCCGGCCCCGTGCGCTTGCGCCCGATCCTGATGACCACCCTGGCGATGATCGGCGGCATGATCCCGGTCGCCATCAGCCAGGAGGTGGGTGCAGAGCAGCGCGCGCCGATGGCGGTGGCGGTGATCGGCGGGCTGATCTCGTCGACGCTGCTGACCCTGGTGGTGGTGCCGGTGGTCTACGAATTGCTCGACAAGATCAGTGACTTCGTGACGCGGAAGAAAGAAGCGCCGGCCGGCGAGCAGGCGGCCGTCGAGGTGGCGTGAGGGGGCGCGCCGGCCGCCTGCGCGCGCTGGCGCGGGCGCTGCGCGAGCGGGCGACGCCGCTGGTGAGGCGGGCGGGCGTGGACGTGCGGCGCTGGGTGCCGCGCTACGACGACGCGGGGCGCCGGGTGGCGCTGCTGCGCCATCACGGGGTCGACTGCGTGTGGGACATCGGCGCCAACGCCGGGCAGTACGGGCAGGTGCTGCGGGCGGCCGGCTACACCGGGCGCATCGTGAGCTTCGAGCCGCTGTCGGCCGCCTTCGCCAAGCTCTCGGCGCGCGCGGCCAGGGACCCAGCCTGGAGCTGCGTCCACGCCGGCTTCGGCGACGCCGCGGGCCGCTTCGCCATGCACGTCGCGGCGAACTCCCAGTCCAGCTCGCTGCTCCCCATGCTGGATCTCCACCGCGAAGCAGCACCGCACGCGCACTACGTCGGCACTGAGCAAGTTCGCATCGAGACCCTCGACGAATACTGCGTCGCACACGCCGGGCTGCTCGGCGGCCGCACGTTTTTGAAGATCGACGCCCAGGGCTACGAGTCCCGCATCCTGGCAGGCGGCGCCAAGACCCTGCCGGCGCTGGCGGGCCTTCAGATGGAGATGTCGCTCCAGGCGCTCTACGAGGGCGAGAAGCTCCTGCCCGAGCTCCTGAGAGACGCCCAAACCCTGGGCTTCCGCCTCGAGTCGCTCGAGCTCGGCTTCGTCGACCCCAAGACCGGCCGCCAGCTCCAGGTCGACGGCATCTTCTTTCGGCCGTAGCGGAGCGCGTCAGCCCGTGCGCGCGGCGTCCCAGGCGACGTGGGCGGCGCGGTCGGTCTCGCCGGCGACGATGCGGTAGAGCTCGGCCAGCTCGTCGTCCAGCGCGGGGTCCAGGCGGGCGTAGGTGAAGTAGCTGGCCTTGGGGTTTGCGGGGAGCGTCATCAGGCGAGTGAAGACGTAGATGAGGCGGAAGGCGCGCTCGCGGGCGGCGGGGGAGACGCTGAGGTGGCCCTCGAGGGCGCGCTGGACCAGGGCGAGGTAGGTCGCGGGGTTGGCGGGCTCTTCGGCGATGCCGAGGCCGTGGTAGGGCGCCTTGCCGACCGCGATGGCCGGCAGGTCGCGGGCGACGAGGTCGGCGCCGAGGTTGGACACGTAGAGCAGGCCGGCGCGCACCCGGCGGGCGATGGCGTAGGTGTTGACCGGGGTCTTGGGGCCGACGACGAAGACGTTCGGCAGCGCGGCGACCCGGGGCTCGATCCACGGGGCCAGGGGCATCGGGCAGGGGCCCATGGCCTCGCCGGGGTGCACGCGGATGACCAGGGCGAACTCGGGGTGCTCGGCGAACCAGCCCAAGGTGGTCTCGAGCCACGCGAGCTGGCTGTCAAAGCAGAGCTCGCGGCCGAGCGTCGCGGAGTCGCCGATGACGTTGGTGCCCAGCAGCACCGCCGGGCGGCCGGCCGCCAAGAAGGCCTCGAGGTCCGCGGGCAGCGGGTCCTGCGCCGCGGCGGGCTGATAGGCCCGGTAGTCCGACCACGCGGCCGTGCGGGCCTTGGCCGGGTCGTCTTGAAACGCGATGTAGGAGCGGACGAGCGCCTCTTGGGCCGGCGACAGGGCGGGCAGGGCGTCAAACCACGAGGCGTAGTCGAAGGAAAAGACGGGCAGGTCGATGTTGTAGACCATGTGGCGCGGCTGAAGGCCCCAGTCTTCGACGGTCACCAGGGGCATGCCGGCGTCGCGAAAACCCCGGTATACGCCGGCGGTCAGGCCGATGATGCCGCTGGGCAGCGCGGCGCGGTCCAGGGCGTAGGTCTCGGCCAGCGCGAGGGCGGCGCGGCGGTCGGCGGCGATCCGCGAGGTGGCCTCGACGATCTTGGGCTCGTCGAACACGAACTCCTTGCCGGCGTCGTAGGCGACCAGCATCTGGGCTGCCAGGCGCAGCTCGGCGCGCTCGGCGGCGCTGGGGCTGAGCGCCGGGTCGACGAAGGGGTCGATGTCGACGACCGGAAAGACATCCTGGGCGCGGACCTTGGCAAAAAACCCGCGGGTGTCCGGATCGATGAGCGGGCGCTGGCGAAAGCGGCGCCGCACCTCGTCGCCGGAGTAGATGAGGACGGGGTCGTAGCCCATCAGGTACAGGCGGCACGAGCAGTAGGCGGCCCACTCGGCCCAGTAGCGATTTCGCAGCAGCAGCACGCCGACGCGCTGGTTTTTTCGCGGCGCACGGCTCTGGCGGCACGCCCCGATCCACTGATCGAAGGCCGAGTAGGCGCTGCCCAGGTAGACCGGCGCCCAGCCGGCGAAGCGGGTGAGGTCGCTGAGGCGGTCCGACAGGTTGCGCGTGCCCACCAGCGCGAGCCGCAGCGCGCGTTGGCGAGCTTTTTCGCCGGCGCCGCTCACGAGGGGTCCGCGGCGGGCTCGGCGGGCAGCAGGGGGTAGCTGAACTCGAGGGTGTGCTCCGGGCCCGAGGGCCGGAGGATCGACGAGTACAGGTGGAACGCGTCGGCCGTGAAGGGCCGGGTCGCGAAGAGCGCGTGCGTCGCGAGGTACTGCGCGACCTTCCCGGGGGGGCTCCCAAAGAGCCGGGCGAGGGTGACGTGCGGCATGTACTTCCTGTGCTCGGGCCCGGCGCCGGAGCGGATGACGACGCGGTCGACGGCGCTGCGCAAGCCCAGCAGGCTCGCGTCGTGTTTCACGCCAGCCCAGAGCACGGTCGGCTGCCCGCGGGGCGGGAAGTGCCCGGTGCCCGCGAGCGCGAGCTGAAAGCCCGGCTTGCGCACGGTCTCCAGCCCGTCGGCGATGTCCTCAAACCGGTGCCCGTCCACCTCGCCGATGAAGCGCAGGGTGACGTGCAGGTTGTCATCCTCGACCCAGCGCGCGCCGGGCACACCGAGCATGAGCTCAGCCAGGTCGTCCCGAATGGACTCCGGCAGGTCGATAGCGACGAAGAGGCGAATGGTCATGGTGGTGCGCAGACCCGGGCGTGGGCTTCAGGTGATGGACTCGTACCAGGCGATGGTCTCGCGCAGGCCGTCTTCAAACGGGATGCGCGCGGACCAACCGAAGCGCTCCCGGGCCCGCGACACATCCAGGCGCCGGCGCGGCTGCCCGTTGGGCTGGTCGGCCTGCCAGCGGATCTCGCCTGTAAACCCGGTGAGCCGCGCGACCATTTCAACGAGGTCGCGGATGGTTATCTCCTGCCCGGTGCCCAGGTTGACGGGATCGGCACCGTTGTAGCGCTCCGCGGCGCTGAGGATGCCCGCGGCGGCGTCTCGGGCGTGCAGGAACTCGCGGCTCGGCGTCCCGTCACCCCACGCGTCGATGTGCGCGGCACCCGCGTCCCGCGCCTCGATGCACTTGCGAATCAGCGCCGGGATGACGTGCGAGCTCTGCAAGTCGAAGTTGTCCCGCGGCCCATAGAGATTGACCGGCAGCAGGTAGATCGCGTTCATCCCGTACTGCTCGCGATAGGCTTGGCACTGCACCAGCAGCGCCTTCTTCGCGATGCCGTAGGGCGCGTTGGTCTCCTCGGGGTAGCCGTCCCAGAGCGCGTCTTCCCGAAAGGGCACCGGCGTGTGCTTCGGGTAGGCGCAGATCGTGCCGGCGACGACGGTCTTCTCGACCTCAAAGCGCCGGCACTGCTCGATGAGCTCGACGCCCATGATCATGTTCTCGTAAAAAAACCGCCCCGGGTTCTCGCGGTTCGCGCCGATGCCGCCGACCACCGCCGCCAGGTGGATCACCACGTCGGGCCGCGACACCTCCAGCATCCGCTCGATGGCCGCTCGGTCCCGGAGGTCGAACTCAGCGGAGCGCGGCACGAAGATGTGCCGGGTCCCGCGACGCTCCAGCCCCTCGACCACGTAAGAGCCCAAAAACCCAGCCCCGCCGGTCACCAAGACGCGGCACCGCCCGAGATCCAGCTCGTCCCCTGTGGGCTGCCAACCGCTCACGCGTCACCTCCTGACCCGATAAATCCTGCGTTTTTGAGCGTGACCTCCCGCCGCACCAGCTCCATGTCGGCGTCGACCATGATGTCCACCAGCTCACGAAAGGTGACCTTGGGCTCCCAGCCGAGGCGCTCTCTGGCCTTGGTGGGGTCGCCGCAGAGCACGTCGACCTCGGTGGGCCGAAAATACGACGGGTCGACCTCGACGAGCACGCGCCCGTCCGCCGCGACGCCCCGCTCGGCCGCGCCCTCGCCCTCCCAGGACAGCGGCAGCCCGACGCGGGCGAAGGCCCGGTCGCAGAACTCGCGCACCGTGCGGGTCTCGCCGGTGGCGATGACGAAATCCTCGGGCTCGTCGACCTGCAGCATCATCCACATGGCCTCGACGAACTCCGGCGCGTAGCCCCAGTCGCGTTTCGCGCCGAGGTTGCCGAGGTAGAGCTTGTCCTGTAGCCCCTGGGCGATGCGCGCCGCCGCGTGGCTGATCTTGCGCGTCACGAAGGTCCGGCCGCGGCGTGGGCTCTCGTGGTTGAAGAGGATGCCGTTGGTCGCGAAGAGCCCGTACGCCTCGCGGTAGTTCACCACCAGCCAAAAGCCGTAGAGCTTGGCGACGGCGTAGGGGCTGCGCGGGTAAAAGGGCGTCGTCTCCCGCTGCGGCATCTCCTGGATCTTTCCGTAGAGTTCGCTGGTGGATGCTTGGTAAAAGCGGGTGCGAACCCCGGTGGCCTTGATGGCGTCCAAGAGCCGCAGGGTGCCGAGGCCATCGACCTGCGCGGTGTACTCGGGGACCTCGAAGCTGACCTTCACGTGGCTCTGAGCGCCCAGGTTGTAGATCTCGTCAGGCGCGATGCGCTCGACCAGCCGCGACAGGTTCGACGCGTCGGTCAGGTCGCCGTAGTGCAGAAACAGCGCCTGGTCACGCGCGTGCGGGTCCTCGTAGATGTGGTCGATGCGCGCGGTGTTGAACGAGCTGGAGCGCCGGATGACGCCGTGCACCTCGTAGCCCTTGGCGAGCAGGAACTCGGCGAGGTAGGAGCCGTCC
>CAZNZH010000050.1:5970-13366 GCA_964577445.1 uncultured Myxococcales bacterium | reverse complement strand
ACGGCGAAGCCGTTCCGCCGATCTGAGCCCGGGCCCGGGCCCGGCTCAGGCCCGTAGACGCTCATCCGCGCCACCTTTATTGGCATGGCGAGCCGGTCTTTTTCGGCCGTGCGCATCACCCAGTAGCCGAAGAGCTGGCCGGCCGCGTCGACCAAAGCGCCCGGGGCGTCCAGGGCCACCAGGGTGCCCCGGATGCCGTCTTTTCCGAGGGCGTCGAGCTCGGCGACCGACTGGTACTCCGGGCCGTGGAACATCCAGCCGTCGGCGTAGAGCTGCGCCGCGTCGACGTCGGAGGGTCGCTCGCCCTCGATGGCGTCGGGGCCGGCTTTGGGCGCGGGCGGGTAGGCGTCGGCCAGGACGAGGGTGGCCTCGAAGAAGCCGCGGATCTCGGCGCGAACGTGATCCGCGTCGACGCGGGTGGTCGCGATTTCCACGTCCACGGCGGGCTCGACGGCGACCCAGCGCGAGGCGCGGACGTTCTCCACGGCGACGACGACGCGGCCGGGGGCCAGGGCCTCGGCCGCGTCCATGAGCATGCGGATGGACATCGTCATGGGGACGACGGGGTTGCGGTCGCTGACGACGGGCCAGCCGGGCGGCTGCGGGATGAGGCAGTGACCCAGCAGGTACGGGTCGGTCTGAACGGAGAGGTGGCGGCGGGTGACCTCGGTCGCCGGCGCTGGCGCTGGGGGGGGCGGTGGGGCCGCGGGGCGCGCGGCGGGGCGCGCGGCGGGGCGGGTCTCGAAGGCTTGGCCGACCGCCGCTTGGGCGTCCTCCACTTGGCGGAGGACGCGATCGAAGGCGGCGCGGACGGGGTTTGAGGCGGAGGCGCTGGCGGGGGACTCGGCGCGGGCCCCCCGCAGATTCAGCGGCGTGGCGAGCTCCGCCAAGGGCACGCCGAGCTCGAGGGTCATCAAGGCGTGGGGCCGGCGCTTGGGGGTCGGGGCGAGGCCCAGGCGGCCGAAGTCGGGGCTGGCGCCTTCGACGAAGAGGGCCGCGGCGACGCGCCGGAGCTGGTCCATGCCCGAGCGGCGGGGCGCGGCGGTGGCGGCGGTCAGGTGGGCTTTGCCGCGCAGGGTGTCGTCGACGAAGCCGACCAGGCTGCCGCTGCCGAGCTGCACGAAGACGCGGGCGCCGGCGGCGTACATGGCCTCGGTCAGCTCGCGAAAGCGGACGGGCTCGACGAGGTGATCGAGGGCGAGGCGGGTGATGGCGTCGCGGTCGGCGGGGTACTCGGCGCAGGTGGTGGCGGACCACAGCGGCGTCGTGGCCTCGCGAAAGCGGAAGCGGGCGAGGTTTCCGCGGTGGGGTTCGAGGTAGGGGGCGAGCTCGGGGGAGTGGAATCCGGAGCGGAAGGGGAGCTCGCGGGCGAGGATGCGGGCGTCTTTGAGGCGCGGGAGGGCGAGGGCGGCGGAGGCCTCGGAGCCGCACAGGATCGACTGGTGCGGGCAGTTGTCGTGGCTGAGGTGGAGGCCCTCGATGCCCTCGACGGCGGCCAGGACGCGCTCGGCGGAGGCGCCAGCGGCGATGAAGACGACCGGCGGCACTTCCAAAGTGCCAGGCGCCAGCTCGGCAAAGAAGGCCTCGAACTCTTCGGCGGGCATGATGCCGGCGGCCAGCATGCCCGCCCACTCGCCGACGGAGTGGCCGGCCAGCATGTCGGGGCGCAGGCCTGTTTCGGTGAGGAGATCGGCCAGCAGCCTGCCGGTGGCGACCACGCTGGCGCCTTGGGCTTCCAGCGCGGTGCCGGTGTCGAAGACCGGGGTCGGGTGACCGAAATGCTCGGCGATGTCGGCGATCTTGGGGTCGAACTCGGCCTCCACGCCGGGGAAGAGGAAGGCGAGGCGGCCGCCCGAGGTGAGGAGGCCTGCGGGGGAAAACCAGAGGCCGTCGCGGCCTGCGCGGGCTTCGCCGCGGGCGATGACGTCGGCGGCGTGGGCGCGGCGGGCGGGGGTGGGGTCGGTCAGGGCGAGCCGGCTGGGGCCGGCGCCGCGGATCTCGTTGGGCGCGGGCTGGGTCTGGAGCAGCGCCAGCAGGGCCTCGGGCGAGTCCGCGGCCAGGAGCAGGAGCGGCTCGGGCGCGGCGGTGATGGGGCCCGGGCGGCGGCGGCTCGAGACCTCGCCGTGGGACTCCAAGACGATGTGCCCGTTGATACCGCCGAATCCGAACGCGTTGACGCCGGCGCGGAGCGAGCCGTGGGTCGAGCGCCAGGGTTCCGCCTTGTCGATGAGCCGAAAGCGCGTCTCGGCGATGGCCGGCAGGGGCTCTTCGGCGTGCAGGGTCGGCGGCAGCGTGCGGCGGTAGACGGCCATGGCGGCCTTGATGAGGCCGGCGATGCCCGCGGCCGGCATCGAGTGACCGATCATCGACTTGACCGAGCCCAGGCCGGCCCGGGGCGCGCCCGCGTCCGGCGCTCCGAAGAACGCACGCAGCGTCTCGATCTCGGACTGGTCACCGACCGGGGTGGCGGTGCCGTGGGCTTCGATGAGGCCGATGGTGTCGGGGTCGAGGCCGGACATCCGCCACGCGCGGTCGAGCGCCATCCGCTGGCCGTCGACCCGCGGGACCATGAGGCTGGACGCGCGGCCGTCGCTGGCGGTGCCGGTGCCGCGAATCACGGCGTAGATGCGGTCGCCGTCGCGCTCGGCGTCGGCGAGGCGCTTGAGCACGACGACGCCGCTGCCCTCGCCGATGAGCAGGCCGTCGGCCCGGCGGTCGAAGGGGCGGATCTGCTGCTTTCGGCTCAGGGCGCCGAGCTGGCAGAAGACCGACCAGAAGGCGACGTCGTGAGACAGGTGGATGCCGCCGGCCAGGGCCATGTCGATGCGGCCGGAGTCGAGCCCGGCGACGGCTTGGTCGACGGCGACGAGCGCGCTGGCACACGCGGCGTCTATTGTGTAGGCGGGGCCGTGCAGATCGAGGCGGTTGGCGATCCGGGACGCCGTGAGGTTGGGCACCAGGCCGATGGCGGTGTCGGCGCCGTAGCCGCCCAGCTTCGACTGAAACTCGGCCTTCACGCGGCCGAGCTCGGCCTCGGTGAGCGCCGGCACCAGCGTGCGCAGCGCGCTGACGAGCTGCTCGGCCGTGCGAACGTGCTGCTCGAGGCGCGTCATGCCGGCGCCGATGTAGTTGCCGCGACCCAAGATGACGGCGGTGCGATCGCGGGCGAAGTCGCGGTCGGCGTAGCCGGCGTCGGCCAGGGCGCGCGAGGCGATCTCCAGGGCCACGAGCTGATCGGGCTCCGCGCCGCGGGCCGCGACGGGCATGACACCGAAGCCCAGCGCGTCGAAGCCGACGAGCCCGTCCACGAAGCCGCCGCGCTTACAGTAGAAGCGGTCCGCCGCGTCGGAGGTCGGGTCGTAGTAGACGGGGTCCCAGCGCGCCGCCGGCACTTCCGAGATGGCGTCGACGCCGGCCTCGATGTTCTGCCAGTAGGTGTCCAGGTCGGGTGCGCCCGGGAACACGCAGCCCATGCCGATGATGGCGACGCCCGTGTCTGGAGCCCCGCGTCCGGAGCGGCCGCTCACTGCATGCTCGCCGGGGTGGCGCGCATCAAGATGATCTGGGCGTCGGCCTCCTCGCCGCGGATCAGCTCGTCGATGAAGGCCGCGACCCCATCTTCCATCGGGATGAGGCCGATGCCGCGGCGCGCGTACTCGCGCTCGAGCTCGGGCGTGACCATCCCGGCGCCGGCCCACGGGCCCCAATCGATGGAGAGCACGCGGCGCGCCGGTCGCTCGCCGGCGGGCAAGGCGGCCAATCGAAGGGCCAGCTTGTCCAGGGCGTCGTTGGCGGCGGCATAGTCGACCTGGCCGCGGTTGCCGAACGCGCCGGCCACGCTGCCGAAGAACACGATGAACTCCGCCGGGCTGCGCAGCGCCTCGAGCAGCGTGAGGGCTCCCGAGACCTTGGTGTCGAAGACGCGCCCGAAGGACTCCTCGGTCTTCTGCGGGATGAGCTTATCCTCGAGCACGCCGGCGCCGTGGATGATGCCGTCGAGGCGGCCGTGGCGGGCGTAGATGTCGTCGATGACCGCCGCCAGGGCGTCGGCGTCGCGGACGTCGCACGCGTGGTAGACGACCTCCGCGCCTGCGCCCCGGATGGCGTCGAGGGTCTCGAGGATCTCGCGGGCCGCCATGACCCGCGCGGCCTCGGCTTCGATCTCGCGCGGGCTGGCGTAGAGCCCGCTGTCGACCAGGACGCGCCGAACGCCTTTGCGATCGCGGGCTTCGGTCAGCGCGGGGTCGACCAGGGTGTCTTTGTCGGGCAGGGGCGAGCGGCCGATGAGCTCGAGACGGCACGGCCCGCGCTCGGCGAGCGCCGTGGCGATGCGCGCGGTGATGCCGCGAGCGCCGCCGGTCACGACGATGACCGGGTTATTGGCCAAGGTCGCGGTGGGGACGTGGCCGTTGAGGGACTGCACCTCGACCTTGCGCTGCACGCGCCGGCCGGCCTGGTAGCCGACCTCGAGCAGCGGATCGTCGGCCGAGAGCTCGTCGAAGAGGTGGCCCGCGAGGGTCGCGGCCGGCTCGAGCGGGTCCAGATCGACCACCGAGACGCGGAGGTCGGCGCGCTCTTTGGCGACGGTCTTCAGCAGGCCGGCCGTGCCACCGGAGGTCGTCGCGCCGCCGTGGGCGTTGCCGGCGCCGAAGCTGCCGCCGCCGCCGGTGGCCGAGACGATGGACCGGCTGCCGCCGTCCAGCGCCTCGCGCGTGCGGGCGAAGAGCGTCTTGGTGCGGGTGCCGGGCGCGCCGCCCGCGCTGTCGTCGAGGGAGGCCAGGTCGACCAACATGTCGAGCTCGCCCAGGGGCGCGTCCGCTGACACCAGCGTCGCGACGGCCCCCGAGGCATTCAGTTGCGCGACCAGGACCGCGCCCACGCCCAGCGAGTCGGCGGTGACGGCGACGCGGCGGCCCTTCACCCGCGCGCGCTTGCTCTTGGCCGGCGGCGCGCTCTCCAAGGTCATACGAAAACGGACGACGCCCTCGGGGACCAGAGGCCCCTCATCGTCGAGCACCTCGTCGGCCTTCGCGGCCTCCGGTTCAGGAGCCGCAGCGTCCGCGTCCGGCTTCCTCTGTAGCCAATCCAGCACGCCGCGCAGCGTCTTGACCGCCGCGAGCTGCTCGATCACGGCGTCGCGCTCGCCGTCGCCGCTCTCGCCCAGCCCCATCCGCTCGCCCAGCGCCCCGAGGATCTCTATCCGCTTGATGGAGTCGATGGAGAGGTCGGCCTCGAGGTCCAGATCCAGGTCCAGCATCTCGACGGGGTAGCCCGTGCGCTCGCTGACGATCCCCAGCAGCAGGGTCTTCGGGTCGCTCGGCGCGGTCACGACCGCCACGGACGCCGCGGTGACGACCGCGGGAACGGGCGCTTGAGATACCGTCGCCGCAGCCAGCACCGGCGCGCTTATGGCGTCGAAGACCTGGGCCGGCGCCGGGGTGGCGCCCAGGTAGCCGAGCATCACCTCGCGCTGGGAGTCGACCAGCCGGCGCATGGAGTCCAGGTACTGCATGACGACTTCATCGCGCTCAGCGCCCGGGGCGGGTTGGGCCGGCGCAGACTGGCCGACCCCGGTGACGACGGGGTAGCGCGCCGGGCGCAGGCCGTTTTCCGGCAGGTCGCCGTGCGCCGGGCGCGCGATGAACCCGTCGATGAGCCACGCCGAGGGCGCGACGCGCTGCGGCGAAGGCTGCGCCAGGTCCACGGCGGTGGAGTCGCGGCCCGCGTGGAGCGTCGTCGCGTCGACCGAAACGCCCGCGACCGCCAGCTCGGCGAGGGCCATCTGAAGCTGGCGCACCCCGTGGCGGCGCGGGTGGTCGCAGACGACGGTCGTGTGCGGGCGATCGCCGAGGATCGAGCCGACCAGCCCGGAGAGCACGCGGCCGGGGCCGGCCTCCACGAAGATGCGGGCGCCCGCCTCGTACATCGCCTCGATCTGGGCGGCGAATCGGACCGGCAGGACGATGTGCTCGGCCAGGCGCGCGCGGATGGCGTCGGGCGCGGTCGGGTAGGGCTCAGCGGTGGTGTTTGAGTAGACGGTGGCTGAGGGTTTGGAGATCGTCACCCCGCGGAGCGTGGCGGCGAAGAGGTCTCTGGCGCCGGCGATGACGCTGCTGTGAAAGGCGCACGAGACCGGGATGGCCTTGGCTTTGAGGCCCGCAGACGACAGGCGCGCCACGGCGGCCTCGACGGCGGCGGTCGGCCCGGAGATGACGGTCTGCTCGGGGCCGTTCTGGTTGGCCAGGGCGATCTCACCGGCGACGCCCAACAGGTCGCCGAGGGCCTCGGCGACCCGCTCGGCGGTGGCGGCGACGGCGGCCATGGTCCCGGGGTCGTCGCCGGCGGCTTCGACGATGGCGACGCCGCGGGCCTCCGACAGCGCGCGCAGCTCGGCCTCGTCGATGGCGCCGGCGACCGACAGCGCGACCAGCTCGCCGTAGCTGTGGCCACCGAGCAGCGCCGGCTCGACGCCCAGGCGCCCGAGCAGGTCGGCCATGGCGAGGCCGGCGATGCCGAGGCTGGGCTGCGCCGTCCGCGTGTCGGTGATGGCGGCGGACTGCGCGGCCTCCTCCTCAGCGCTCCGAGCGGCGGGCGGGAGCATCCGGTCGGCCCAGGGCTGGCCCAGGCGCAGGAAGCGCTGGAGGCTCGGGAAGGCCACGAAGAGGTCGGCCAGCATCCCCGGGCGCTGGCTGCCCTGGCCGGGGAAGAGGAACGCGAGGTTGCCCGCCTCGTAGACCGGCGCGTCCCCGCCGACGAAGACGCCGCGCGGGTCGCGCTCGAAGCGGCGGGCGACGTCGAGCTTCTGGCGCAGATCCTCGGCGCTGGTCGCGACGATGGCGACCTGCACCGGGCCTGAGCCCGCCAATGAGATCGTCCGCGCGAGATCACGCAGGCGCCACGGGTCGTCCGAGTCCAGCGCCCGCGCCAGGACATCCATGCGCTTGCTCGCCGCAGCGCGGTCGCTGCCGCGGACGAGGAAGAGCTCGGCGGGCCACTGCTCGAGGCCGATCTCCGGCTCGACGGCGGCCGGCGCCTCGGTGAGCACGACGTGGTAGTTGGTGCCGCCAAATCCGAAGGCGCTGACCCCCGCGCGGCGGCGGCGCTCGCTCCACGGGCGGGCGGCCTTGTGCAGGACGAAGGGGCTCGAATCCCGCTGCCAGTAGGGATTGGGCGTCTCCACATGCAGGGTCGGCGGCAAGACACCGCGGTGAATCGCCAGGGACGCCTTGATGAGGCCCGCCAGGCCGGCCGCGCACTTGGTGTGGCCGATCTGCGATTTGACCGAGCCCAGGGCGCAGCTCGCCGGTCCCGCGCCCGCGTCCACGAAGGTCTCCGTCAGGGTCGCCAGCTCGGTCTTGTCGCCGACGATGGTGCCGGTCCCGTGCGCCTCGACCAG
>CAZNZH010000050.1:0-5960 GCA_964577445.1 uncultured Myxococcales bacterium | reverse complement strand
CGACCAGCCCGATCTCGGACGGCGAAATTCCAGCGCGCCGGTAGGCCCGGTCCACGGCGCGCTTCTGCCCGTCTTTCCGAGGCGCGGTGAGGCCCAGGTGGCGCCCGTCGCTCGAGGCGCCGACCCCGGCCAGCACGGCGTAGATGCGGTCCCCGTCGCGCTGCGCGTCGGCCAGCCGCTTGAGCACCACCACCGCCGAGCCCTCGCCCAGGGTGATGCCGTCGGCCTCGCTGTCGAACGTGCGGCAGCGGCCCTTGCGCGACAGGGCGTGTACGCTGGCGAACATCAGGTAATCATTGATGCTATTGTGCAGATCGGCCCCGCCGCACAGCATCATGTCCGCGGCACCCGTCAGCAGCTCTTTGACGCACAGGTCCACGGCGGCCAGCGACGACGCGCAGGCGGCGTCGACGGTGTAGTTCGGCCCGCCGAGATCCAGGCGATTGGCCACGCGGCCGGCGATGACGTTGGCGAGGACGCCGGGGAAGGAGTCCTCGGTCAGCTTGGGCAGGTGGGCGTCGAGCGCCGCGGGGAGCTCGCCGGCCAGTTGCGGGAAGACCGCGCGGAACCCGTAGGCGCCGGCCAGCTCGTTGCCAGCCTCGGCGCCGAAGACCACGCCGACCTTCTCGCGGTTGAACTCGCGGCCCCCGTAGCCCGCGTCGACCAGCGCGCGCCGCGACATCTCGAGGCTCAGCAACTGCACCGGCTCGATGGACGACAGCGACCGGGGCGGGATCCCGTAGGTCAGCGGGTCGAACGGGAGGGGCGAGAGAAATCCGCCCCACTTCGACGGCGTCTTCTCACCGCCGCGTGAGTCCTGGTCCCAGTAAACATCAGGATCCCAGCGATCCGGGGACACCTCGGTGATCGAGTCGACGCCGCTGACGATGTTCGACCAGTAGGTCTCGAGGTCGGCCGCGCCCGGAAACACGCAGGCCATGCCGATGATGGCCACGTCCATCGGGCCCGGCCCCGGCGCGTCGTCGCCCAGGTCGGGCGCCCCATCGCGGAGCAGCGCGAGGCCGCCCTCGCTGACCTGTGCGTGCAACGCGGCCACGGTGACGACGCGCTCGCGCAGCGCCGCCACCTGACCGATCATATACATGCCCTCTTTGAGCTGGTCGGCGCGTTTGACCTTCACCAACTCCGCGCCGACGCGACGGATGCCCTTCGACGCGATGCGCAGCCGCCCGAGGTTCAACTCCTCCAGGCGCTGCCACACCTCCTTGGTGGCGAGCCCCTCGGCCTCGAGGCGCTCGCGTTCGGCGCGGAAGGCACGCACGAAGCCGGTCTCAGCGCAGCGGGTCGCGTGGCCTGGCGCGGTCTCGAGCAGCACCGTCTGGCGGCACTTGAGCGCCTGCTTTTGGAACTCGGGCTCAATGGCGCCCGCGGCCACGGCTTCCTCGGTGAAGAGGTAGGCGGTGCCCATCAGCACGCCGATCTTCGCGCCGCGCTCGGTGAGCGGGGCGGCCATCGCGGCGACCATGGCGGCGGAGCGCTCGTCGTGGATCCCGCCCGCGAAGAGCACGGAGACCTCGTGGAGGGCCGGGCAGGACAGCAGGCGCGTGATCTGTTGTTCCCACAGCGGGAAGCTGGCGCGGGGGCCGACGTGACCGCCGCACTCGCGACCTTCAAAGATGAAGCGGCGGGCGCCGTCCTTTAGATAGAGGTCCAACAGCCCCGGCGACGGGACGTGCAGCCAGGTCTGGATGCCGACCGCTTCGAGCGGGCGAGCTTGGGAGGGGCGGCCGCCGGCGATGAGCACGACCGGCGGGCGGACGGCGAGGATCGCGGCGAGCTGCTCTTCGCGCAGCTCGGGTGGGACGAAGCCGAGGATTCCGGCGCCCCACGGGCGATCACCCAGCAAGGTCGCGGTCTCTTCCAGCAGCTCGCGCACCTGCGGGCCGCGCATGAGCGCGAGGGCGACGAAGGGCAGCCCGCCGCCGGCCGCGACGGCCTCCGCGAAGGCGGCGCGGTCGCTGACGCGCGTCATCGGGCCTTGGGCGATGGGGTAGCGCGTGCCGAAGGACCTGGCGAGGGGGGAGTCGGGCCCCAGGGCGCCGAAGCGGGCGGCGGCGGCGCGGTGCTCGTCGATGGCTTGTTCCACCGCGCAGCACAGGGCCGCGGCGGTGGGGAAGCGGCGGGCGAGGTGGGCCGATTCGGCGGCGAGCTGACCGATGGGGACGAGGCGGGTGCGGAGGTCGGTGCCTCCGATGAGTGAGGCGGCGACTGCCGGATCGGCGGATGGGCCGACGATCTCCGGGCGCACGCCGGGCAGATCGGGGCGCACGTAGACGCGGTGGCCGGCGATGACCGCGGTCTCGCTGCCGTCCATGGCGGTGAGGGCGGCGGCCAGCTCCGCCGGAGCCTGGGACTCGCGCACCAAGGCCAGCGCGTCGTCGAGCACGACGCCAGCGGCGCCACCGGCCAGCGCCGCGGCGGCGGTGTGCAGACCGATGCCGCCGTGGAGCCAGGTGGGCAGGCCGACCTGGGGCGCCAAGCGCTGGAGCAGGACGAAGGCCGACTCCTCGCCGACACGCCCGGCCGCTTCCGAGCCGCTGGCGATGAGACCGTGGGCGCCGGCGGCTTCGGCAGCGAGGGCCTCGTCGAGGTCGACGACCTGGACCAGGACGACGCGGTCGGCGAAGGCGGCGAAGGGCTCGCCCGCCTGAACGACCACCACGCGCGCGGCGGCGGGCAGCGCCGGGACCGCGACGCCGGGGCGCAGCCGCACGGCGAAACCGTGGGCCCCGGCGAGTCGTGCCATCTCGGCCAGCGCCGTCCGGGCCGAGCGAGGGTCGCGCCCCAGATCGATCAGTCCGAGCGCCCCGCAGCGGCTGACCGCGGACGCGAGGCGGACATCGGGTTCCCCAAAGGGCGATGCGCCGATAACGCGCGGAATCGAAGAGACCATGCGACCCCTGGCTTTCGGGGGCGTCGGTCCCCCCTATGAGGGCAAGAGACTGCCTGTCGCTTGCGTCGGGATGCAAGGTTCAGTCTGACTACTTACACAATATCATGCACTTCTGGAGCACGTTGCGGATTGAGCCGTCGTTCAATAAACGATCGCGCGCGGGCACGAAGTCGCCGCCCGCACCGCGATGCCCGCCCTCCACGCGACCCAGGCCGCGTCAGGCAGGCGCATCACGATGGCCCGGACGAAGAGCGTCGCGGCCAGGGGCCGGCGAGCATCCACAGGGTCAGCGGGTGCTCGCCGGTGTCAGCCCGGGCGCCCGTCAGAATCGGCGGCGTCATCGCGGAGCCAAGCCCGCGCCGCCTCGACCTCCTCGTGGGAAAAGTACCGGATCTTCGCGGAGGTGAAGGGCTTGCAAAACACCGCCATCCCCTTCTCCCACTTGCTCTCCCCGACGATCGCCAGGCGGCGGATGTCGCTGAAATGCTGGAGGTCGAACTTGATGTCCTCCCAAAGCGCCCCCGCCGTCCATCCGTGAAAATCCGACATGACGAAGAGCACCTCCAGCTTCCCGTGCTCCCGCACGCCGGCTTCGAACAGCGGCACGAACTTCGCGTAGGCCTCACGCGTCAGCTTCCCGCTGACGTGGACCTCCACGAGCGCGCCGCGCGACTCGACCTGAACAAAGTCTCCCATCGGTCTCCCTCCTACAGCGGCCGCTCGCGGCGACCCCGAACGCCAGCGCACAGGGTGGGCGGATCGCATCCAAATCGCCACCTCGGGGCGCCGTTCAACCGCCGCCACGCGCCCCCAGCGCGGCCGGGCTCGGGGCGCGTGGCCGGGTGACCTCCTGGTGCGCTACACCGGCTGACTAGGGGCCGTCAGCCACCGGCTGGATTCGCACCCGCACGAGGTCGCGGACCGGCGGGAGCTGCCAGACCGGGTCCCACGCGACGCGGACCAGGCCGCTGCCCTCGCTCGAGCCCGTATTCGCGCCGAGCTGCTGCGGCGCCATATCCGGGCCCATCGCCCCGCCCTGGTTGGCCTCGGTGCCCGCGTCGAAGGCCGCGAGCGCCAGCTTGATGTCCTTCGCGATGAGCGAGTTCGAGCGCGGCTCGCCGGCTTCATCGAGCAGCCGAACCCCGCCGGCACCCAGCGCGAAGAACGTGTCGTTGGAGGGCTGGAGCATCCCGAGCACGTTGAACCACGGCGCGTCGGCGCTCGCCGTCAGGGTCTGCACGTAGCGCGCGCCAGCTCCGAGCGGGCCCGCGGCCTGCGCCGCCTCGGGCGTGTCGAGCACCCCGTGGATGGCCCCAGCGGCGACGAGCGCCTTGGTCCACTTGGCGGTCCTGCCGTCCTCGGCCAGCGCCTGTAGACCCGGGGACGCCGGCTCGCCGACGACGAAGAGCGGCGCTCCCCCGGGCCTCAAAGTCCACAAAACGCCAGACACCGTCAGCGGAAAAGACGATCCCGCGCTCTGGTTTCGGACCGTCACCTCGAACTGGCCCGGGCCGCCGGCGGCCTTGACCTCGACGGCGACGAGCCCGCCGACCTGCCCCGCGAGATCGTTGGTCGCGTCGCGGTAACGCGCGACCCCGACCTCCTCCGCGGCGCTGGGCCCCTGATTCGGCGCCGGCTGATCGGCGGGCTGGTTGGGCCCGACGCCGGGCACCTCGTTACGCTCGGTCCCCGCGTCCCAGATCGTCAGGTGGCGCTCCAGCTCCCGCTCGAGCTCGCCGCTGCCCCGAGGCGTGCCGTCGGGGTTGAGCAGGCGCACTCCCGCGGGCTGGGTCGCGATGAAGGCGTCGTTGGAGCTCACGACCATGCACGCCAGGCTGACAAAGGGGTGGGCGGCATCCGGCGTCACGACGAACTCGAAGCTGCCGTCGGGGCCGATGGGCCCGGCGTCGCGAGAGCCCACCGGGGTCGTCGCCGCGCCGGCCACGAGCACGCCGGGGACCTTATATAGGGCCTCGACCAGCGCGGCGGGCGAGCCGTCCTCGGCCAGGGACTCGAGACCCGGGCTGGCGGCGGCTCCCGGCTCGAAGAGGCGCCAGCTCGCGTCGTGGAGCGCCCAGAACACCGGGCTCAGCGGGGTGATCATCGCCGAGCGGGCGCGGCTGACGTTATCGACGGTGAATCGAAACGCCGGCGTCGCCGCGCCGACGACCACCTGCACGCGCACCGAGACGAGCTGGACCGGCGAGGGGATGGCGCGGGTCCCGTGACCGAACGGGTGCACGACCCCTTCGGTCGGTCCAGGCTGGTTCGCGAGCTGGCGCGGCCCCTGCCACGGGCCAAAGCCCGGCGCCTCGTCCACCTCGGTGCCGGCGTCCCACAGCCCGAGCACCGACGTGACGTCGCGCTCCGGATGCGGCGTGCCGTCGGGCATGAAGAGCTCGATGCCCTCCCCGCCCGGCGCGATGAAGCGGTCGTTGGTCTCCCACAGCATCGTCGCGAAGGTCAGCGTCCCCTCCTCGGGCGCCGCGGTGACCTCGAACGCGTAGGTTTCACCGGGGGATATGAGCCCGGGCGCGAGCGCGCCGGCCGGCGTGTCGAAGACGCCCTGCTCGATGGTGCGTGGGTCGCCGCCGATCGACGCCGCCAGGGCCTCTGGCGCTCCGTCCTCGGCCAGCGCCTCCAACCCGGCGCCGCGGTCCGGCTCGCCGGCCGTAAACAGCAGATCCCGCTCACGTTGCAGCGCGAAGAGCCCCGGCGCCAAGGCGCTCGGCAGCGGCGAATCCCCCGACAGGTTTTCGATAGTCACCCGAAATCGCGTGCGGCCGGTCGGGCGCGGGATGGCGACGATCTCGGCCGCCACATCATCGCGCGAGGCGTCGAGCCCCGCGTCCGCCCCGACATCCTGCCCGGCGACGTCATGGGCATCACCGCCCGCGGCGTCCCCCGACGAGCCGCCATCCCCCCCCACGCCACCGCCGTCGCATCCGGCGAGCAACGCGACCATGAACAGCTTCGCGACCGCTTTCCTGTTGCTCGCCATGACCATCCCGACAAGACCGCTCCACGCGAAGCGGCTCCCGTGAGC
>CAZNZH010000049.1:0-13488 GCA_964577445.1 uncultured Myxococcales bacterium | reverse complement strand
CCTGACGCGCGCCTGACGCGACCCCGCCTGACGCGACGATTAGGGCAACAGGAGCGTGCGCAGCGCCGGGCGGTGGAAGAACGCGCGCTTCGGGTTCGCGCGGTGGGTAAACGCCGTCTGATCGAAAAGATCGACGGTTGGGTGCAGGTAGGCGTTGTCCTGTGTCCACGTCGCTCCGCCGTCCGTCGAACGCTGCTTTCCCACGACCGCGGCGTCGCCGAAGAACCGCGGCAGGCCACCGGAGAACGAGTCGAGGGTGGTGACGGGCGTGAAGGCCGTCGCGCCGGGCTGGAGCGTCCAGAGCGCTTGCTCGGCGGTGGTGGCGTCGACGGCGCTCGCCCACACGCGGCCCGCGGAGTCGATGGCGCAGCCGCCGTTCCTCAGATCCGGGATCGCGAGCGGCGCCCACGTCTCGCCGCCGTCGGTGGAGACGAGGAACTCGTCCGCGCTCTGGCCGCCGTGGCGGCGCCAAGCATACAGCCGCATGGAGACCGTCGGATCGACGAGCACCCGGTCCGTGTAGGCGTTTCCGTTCCCGTCGGTCCCCTTGGTGTTGAAGACCGTCGCCCACGTCACGCCCGCGTCGACGGTCCGGTAGAAGTCGCCGCTCCCGTGCAGGTAGTAGGCGACATGTGGGTCCACATCGGGCCACACATACTGTTCCCGCTGCCCGGCGCCCGCGCCGATGATGCCGATGCCGATGCCGAAATCGGTGTCGAAAGGCAGGCCGGTCATGGGCGTGAACGTCGCGCCGCGATCTGTCGAGCGCTGGCCGAGGTGCGGCGCGTCGCCGACGAAAATCTGCGAGAAGGCGAGGAGCGTTCCGTCCGCCAGCACCATGAGCATGCTGCTGACGCCAGAGTCGCCCAAGGAAAGCCGCGTGAGGGTGTGCCCGCCGTCCGTCGTGCGGTACCAGGACGCCGGACTGCCGCGCTCGCTCCAGAGGTAGAAGACGTTCTCATCGGTCGGATCGGTGGCGAGCGGGTGGCCAGAGAGCCCCGGCAGGCCCGAGACGTCGCTCGTCCACGTCGCGCCCGCGTCGAGACTCTGCCACACGATCCCGCTCACGCCGGTGCGCCACAGGTGGAAAGGGGTCGTCTCCTCGATCGCGAGGCCGAAGCCGCCGCGCTCGTCGGCCGGGAGGTCACCCAGCACCTCCGTCCAGGTGGTCGAGCCGTCGGAGCGTACGTAGAGCCCGGCGACGTTCTTACTGACCGCGTTGTCGCTCGTCATGGCCCACACGCGTTGGTCGGAGGTGATGCGAAGCGTGTGCACGTTCCCCGGCGGCTGGGAGGCGTCCTGGTCGAAGTGGGCGCCGCCGTCGGTGCTCACCCAGAGCCTTCCATAGCCCGTGACGTACACGACGTCGGGGTTCGTCGGATCGACGGCGACGTCGCCGAGGGCGTCGATGGTGGTCGCCGAGGTCTGGAAGGTCTCGCCACCGTCGGTCGAGTAGCGCACCTGCGCGTGGCTGCCGTCGGTCGCGTAGTAGATGCGCTGCGGATCGGACGGCGCGATCGCCGCGGACTGCGCGTCGAAGTTGGGCGTCTCACCCTTCAAGGTCCAGGTGGTGCCGGCCGCGCCGAAGAGCGCGTGCTCGGGCTGGTTGCGCAGGATGACGAAGCCGAAGACGTCGCCCGCCGCGTCCACGTCGTAGAAGTCCACTCCCGCCGCGTCCGGGATCGTGCCCACGTCCTCGAAGCAGCCCGCCGCGCGGCGCCGGTGAATCAGCACATCGTTGCCGTTCGTAACGGCCTCGTAAATCCAGTCGTGGGCGCCGTCGACGACCTGTTGCCCCTTGGCGGTCTGGGGCGTCATCGCGAGGGGTTCGAAGCGCTGACCGTCGGCGGCGACGAGCATCTCGTGGGCCCCGCCGTTGACGCCGCGCAGGTAAAGCTGCCCGCCCGCCCCGTGGTCGAGGTCCCAGCCGAACATGTTGACGACCGAGCGCACGGGCGTCGAGTCAACGAGGAACGGCTTGCCGAGCTCCTCCTGCGGGCTGCAGCCGTCGGGAGTGGTGCCGCCGGGCATGCCGACGAAGCCGAGGCTGAAGTGGGTGACCTGCGCGGCGACACCCGTGACGCCGAACGGCGCGGCGTCGAGCGCCTCGAACTCGGTCGAGCTGCCCGCTTTCGTCCAGTAGATGTTTATGTTTCCCGCGGTGGCCACCGCGAACGCGACGGTGACGGGAACGGCGAAGGTCGTCCCAGCGGGCTCGAACTGGAACACGTCGGTGAGCGCCGTGACGTCGGCCGGAACGCTCGTCGCGGACCCGACGGAGATGCTGATCTCCACGTCCTTCGCGAGTGCCCCCGGGGGAATCTTCAGCACGACCGTGTCGCCGAACGCCACGGTGCCACCAGCGGCCCCGACGACGGTGCCGGTCGGGGGGATGCCCGCATCCGGTGAGTCTGCCGCGTCCGGTGAGTCACCCGCGTCCAGCCTGGTTTCCGGCTTGTTCCCGGCATCCGTGGTGATGTCGCCGTTATCGGCGTCAGGTTCGCTTGGTTCGCCGCCGCCGGAGCAGGCGAGCAGGAGGGTCATACAGAGCACGCTGATTCGGCGCATGAGCGAAACTCCTTGTCTCTCAGGCGCTTGAGCGAGTTGTCGGACTTGCGCCCTGACGGAAATGGAAAACAACTGAGGCTAAAGGTTAGCCGATCGCGGCCACGGTGATCGAGACCAAGATAACACTTCTGTGCCGCCCACGGCCCATTAGGGGTTGGCCCAAAACAGATTGCACAAGTCGGCGGGCGCCTCGGCGCCGATCTCTGCGTCACTTCACCTCGACGTGGCTTGGCCACGCCTTCGTCTCGCTCACGACCTCGGCACCGATCCACCCACCTTGGTTGCACACCTTGTTGTGGGCCAACCCTTAAAAGACCACGGCGCGCCGCTACTTCTGCGCCGCGACCAGGTCGATGACCGAGTCCGACAGCTCGTGGGCCTCTTCGCCGAAGGGGCCGAAGTAGTCGCGGACGCCTGCGAACATGGCGCGGAAGCCTTCGCGGTCGGCGGTCTCGATCAGCGCGCTGACGTCGGTGGCGGCGTCGCGGAAGGCCTTGCGGACCTCGTCGCCGAAGGGGTTCTGCATCTCTATTTCCGCATAGAGATCGGGGTCTTGGACGAAGAGGCGGCCGACCACCGCGAGCTCAAGGCGGTAGATGGGGCTGGTGTAGTCGAGGCTCTCCTCGATGCTGACGCCGACCCGGCGCAGGGCCTCGCCCATGACCAGGGTTCGAAAGTGGGTGAGGACCTGGACCACCGCCATCATGCGGTCGTGGGTCTCGGGGTCGCTCTCGAAGAGCGTCAGGCCTAAAGCGCTCAGCTCTGCTAGGAAATCATTGGTGAGCGCGCCGTCGCGGACGCGGCAGACCACCAGCTTTTGACGCTCCAGGGTGTGCACGGAGGGGCCGAACATCGGGTGGAGGCCCAAGACCTCGCCGCGTGACGCCGCGGCGGCGGCGGCGCACACCTCGACCTTGAGGCTGTTGATGTCGCAGAGCAGCGCGTCGGGGCGGACGTGGGGGCCCAGGGCCGTGGCGCGGGCGGCGGCGAGGCGCATCGGGACGGCCAGCATGACGACGTCGGCCGCGCCGACCACGTCGGCCTCGGGGCGTGGGTCGCCGGGCTCGAGGATGTCGATGGTGTGGCCCCGCGCGCCGAGCTCGCTGGCGAAGCGGCTGCCCATGCGACCGCGGCCGCCGACGATGAGAATGCGCATCTGCAAGAGAGGTCCTCCGCCGTGGCGCGGGATCTTGGCCGAAGGGGCCGCCCCGCACAACGTTCAACCGTGGTTTCCGCTTGTGCTGACGCGAAAACCCGTGCGTTGCTCTTTGCGCTGCGCTCGGCGCGCCCGACGTGGCGACAGAGCCACGGGCCGGGCGCGGCTTGAATCTCCACACGACTCCGCCATCATAGGCCGCCCAATGTCTGGAAACAGCACCACATCGGTCATAGTCGGCCTGTCCGCCAACGCGTTGGTGACGGTCGCGAAGTTCGTCGGCTTCGGCGTCTCGGGCTCCGGCGCGCTCTTGTCGGAGGCCATCCACTCCGTCGCCGACACGTCGAACCAGGCGCTGCTCCTCTTCGGGCTGCACGCCTCCCAACGCGAGCCGGACGCCGAGCACCCCTACGGCTACGGTCGCGAGCGCTTCTTCTGGGGGCTGGTCAGCGCCCTGGGCATCTTCTTCGTCGGCGCGGGCGTCACGACCTGGCACGGCGTGATGGGGCTCGTGCACCTGTCGCCGTCGCATCACACCTGGGTGACGTGGGCGGTCTTGGGCATCGCCATGGGGCTCGAGGGCGCCGCCGCGGTGGTCGCGTTTCGCGGGCTGGCTCACGACGCGAAGACCCAGGGCGTGGCGACGCTGCGCTATCTGCGGGAGGCGCGCGACCCGACCACCAACGCCATCTTGATGGAAGACGGCGCGGCGGTGCTCGGCGTCCTGCTCGCGGCGCTGGGGATTTGGCTCGAGCAGCTCACCGGCTGGCCCGGCTGGGACGCCCTCGCGTCCATCGCCATCGGCGTGTTGCTGGCCTTCGTGGCCGTCGCCCTGGTGCGCGCCAACCGCGACTTCCTGCTCGCGAAGTCCGTCGACCAGGAGGTGGCCGCCAGGGTGCGCGACGTCCTGACCCGCCAAGCCGCCGTCGAGTCGGTGAAGAACCTCCGCGGCGTCGTGCTGACCCTGGGCGACTACCACGTCGCCGCCGAGGTCGACTTCGACGGCGCGGTGCTCGCCGACAGGGTGCTGGCCGGTCGCGATTTGTCAGCGATCTCCTCGGAAGTCGACGACCCCGAGAGGCTCCGCGCGTTCCTCCGCGAGTTCGGTGAGGCGGTGCTGACGGCCGCCGGCGACGAGGTGGACCTGCTCGAAGCGCGCATCCGCACCCAGGTGCCCGGCATAGTCCACGTCGACATCGAGACCGACCGAGGTGACAGATGAAGACGCGCATGCTCAAGCGGTTCGGCGCCGCGGGACCGGGGGACCTCCAGCGCCTGTGGGGCGCGCTGTCGCGGGTGCCGGGCGGGCGGCGGCTCCTGAGCCGCTTGGTCGGCGAGGCCGCGCCGTACACCGGGACCATCCGGGCCGAGATCCTCGAGCTGCGACCCGGCTACGCGCGGGTCGCCATGCGCGACCGGCGCGCCGTGCGCAACCACCTGGACAGCGTTCACGCCATCGCGCTGATGAACCTCGCCGAGGAGACCAGCGGCCTCGCGACCATGATGGCCCTTCCGCCGGGCGCGCGCGGCATCATCAGCGGGCTCTCCATCGAGTTCGTGAAGAAGGCCCGCGGGCGGCTCGAGGCCGAGTGCCACACCGAGGTCCCAGCGCCCCACGGCCGCACGGAGCACCAGGTCAGCGTCGCGGTTCGCGATGGGAGCGGGGCCGTCGTGGCGAACGCGACCGCCCGCTGGGTCATCGAGCCGGCGAGGGCCTGAGGCGCCGCCCTTCGCCCGCGCCGCCTCATCACCACTCGTTGCCCACCGCGGTGTTCTCGACCCGCCCGGCGTTCATCTTCACCTTCACATGGATGGGGTGACAGCAGACCTGGCAGTCGGTCTCCAGCTCGTCGGTGCCGTCCTCCCAGTCGACGTAGACCGCCGTGGGCTCACCGCAGGCCGGGCACCGCACCTCGATTCCCTGTTCCATCGCGCACCTCCGTCACCCGCTGTGTCGTCAGCCGTCGTCCTCAACCCGCACGCCGCGCCAAAAGGCGATGTAGTCGCGGATGTTCTCGGCCGCCAAAGACGGCGCCCGATAGGTCCACGCGGCGTCTTTGGCCACCGCGTCGCCCACGACCACGTCGTAGTAGTTCGCCGTCCCTTTCCAGAAACAGCGCGACGTCAGCTCGCTTCCCCGAAGGTACTGCTGCGACACGGCGGCGGCCGGGAAGTAATGGTGCCCCTCGATGACCACCGTGTCGTCGGACTCCGCGATGACCTCGCCGTTCCATATCGCCCGCGCCATGTCCGGCTCCTCTCGCTACTTGTGCTCGCCGCAGAACTTCGCCTCGACCAGCCCTTGAATAGTCACCGTCTGGCCCTCGTGAACACCCTTGCCCGCCAAGGTCAGCAGGTCCGGCAGGCAGAGCCCGAGCGTGTCGCCGGCCTTCTCACCCTTCGTCACCACCTTGCCCTTCGTCGCCTGCCCGCCAGACGAGTCGGGCGCGTAGGTCACGTACGCGGTGCCGGACATCACGGTGATGTTGATGAGCTGCTCGGTACGCGGCACGCTGAGGGGCTTATCCTCCAGCAAATGCTCGCAGGTCACGCCGTCGTGGTTGTAGATGCGGACGATGGTGTTGCCGCGCATTCGGTAGGCCAGCACGTGGTTCCAGGTCTGCGCCGCCCCGTCGAGCTTCAGCACGAGCGGAGGGCAGTCCGCCGCCGTGGCCACCTCGCCCGCCTTGGCCTCGCCCTTGCCGCACGCCGCCCACGCGACCGCCGCCAACACCACCCCGACCGCCAGCCACCGCACCCCGATTCGTGCTTTCATCTGCGTCCCCTCCGTGGGCATCATCGCCGCCATCAGCCTACCACCGGCGCCGACGCGCCGTCACGAGCCCGCCCATGCGCCCCACCGTCTATCTCTTCGACATCGACGGCACGATCATCACCTCTGGAGGCGCCGGCCGCCGCGCCCTCGAGCGCGCGGTCGAGCAAGTCCACGGCCGCGACGACGCCTGCGCGCAGTTCTCCTTCGGCGGCATGACCGACCGCGGCATCTTCCGCAAGGCGCTGCACGCCATGGAGCTCGAGCCCACCGCCGAGCGCATCGACGCGCTGCTCGACGCCTACCTCGGGCTCTTGGCCGGCGAGATCGCCAGCGCGCCGGTCTACGCGGTGCACCCGGGCATCGTCGAGGCCGTCGACGCCGCCCTCGCCCGCCCCCACAGCGCCGTGGGCCTCGGCACCGGCAACGTGGAGACCGGCGCCCGCATCAAGCTCGAGCGCGTCGGCCTCAACCCCCGCTTCGCCTTCGGTGGCTTCGGCTGCGACGACGAGGACCGCACCGCCCTCATCCGCATCGGCGCCGACCGCGGGGCCGCGCGCTTGGGCCTGCCGCGCTCGGAGTGCCGCGTGGTCGTCATCGGCGACACCCCGAAGGACATCGCCGCCGCCCACGCCATCGGCGCGGAGTGCGTCGCCGTCGCCACGGGCGCGGCCGACCTCGAGACCCTCAGATCCTGTGGCCCCGACTGGCTTTTTGACGACCTCACCGCCCCCGGCGCCCTCGAGTGCCTCGTCGGAGCCTGAGCCGAACCCGCGTCGCCCGGGTCCCCCTGGCCGTCCCCACGCGCCAGCGCTTGCGCCGGGCCAAACCGTTCGCACCGACAGCGCGAATTGCCTCCGGACGGGCGGGGCGCCACAATGCGGGCATCCTCTCGGACCCAGGGATCATAAGTGCCTGATTTCACACGTACGCGAGCTTGCGCGCTGCTGCTCGCCCTCGCCGGTGTCGCCCTCGCGCCCGGGGCCTGGGCCGACGTCTTGTTGCCGGAGCTCCCCGAGACCGGCCGCGCGACGGACGCCGACCGCGCCGACGCCCGCGCCGCCTACGAGGACGCCACCGAAGCCTACGGCGCCGGCCGCCTCGACGACGCGCTGGAGGCCGCGGACCGCGCCTGGCGGGCGCTGCCCAACGCCAGCACGGCGCTCATCCGCGCGACGATCCTCGGCGATCTCCAGCGCGACCGCGACGCGTTTGAGGCCTATCTGCAAGCCGCGGACCTCGCGCCAGCGCCTGAGGAGACCACGCTCATCGACCGCGGCCTCGCCAAGCACGGCCCGCGGGTCTCGCCGGCCATGGGCTGGGCCGTCATCCGGTCGACCCCGCCGGGCGCGGACGCGAGCCTCGACGGGTACGCGTTCCGCACGCCGCGCACCGTGGGCGTCAGCGCGGGCAAGCACCAGCTTGAGCTCGAGGCCGACGGCTTCCTCCCGATCCAGGTCGCCATCACCGCGCGGTCCGGGCGCGCGACCTCGTCGACGACGCGCTTGGCACCCAACGCCCTCCCCATCCCGGTGCCGCCGGGTGCTGAGCCGCCACCGGAGCAGCCCAGCGGCGACGAGGGCGAGGGCGCGGTCGAAGCGCCTGCGCCGCCACCGGTCCGCAAGCTGGCCCACCAGCGGCCACAGCTTCGCCCCTTCATCAACGTCGGCTTCCCAGGCAAGTCGAAGCTGGCTCTCAGCGACGGCGTGGACACGGCGACCTCTGACACCTTGAGCCTGGACGCCTCGTTCGGCGGCGGGCTCTACGTGGATGTCCCGCTGCGAAACATGTTCGCGCTCGGCGTCGAGCTCAGCTTCGCGAGCTGGCAGACGGAGTTTCACAACGACAACCACCTCGGCCCCAACTACACCATCGACATCGGCTTCGTGCCGCGATTTCGCGTGCCATTCGGGGACATCGCCGAAGGCTACATCTCCATCCCGCTGGGCCTGACCATCGCCATCGATAACACCGTCGACTTCAGCAATGAGCCGACCCGAAATATCGGGCCCGGCTTCTTCCTTGGCATCTACGTGGGCGGGAAGGTCTACCTCAACGAGCACTTTGGGCTCTTCCTCGAGGCCGGCTGGACCGCTCACGTCAGCGCCTTCGCCACTGACCCCACCACCACCTGGACCACGCGGCACGGCTCGATGCGCGCGGGTGCCATATTCCTGTTATGACAGGGTTTTTTTGATGCTTCGACTCGCCGCGAGCGCCCTGGCGGCGCTCTTCGCCCTGGCGCCGGCCGCCCAGGCCGACGAGGGGGCCGAGACCGTCGCCGAGCTGGTGGCGGCGCTGCCGAGCTGCGAGAGCATCGACACCTGCGCGCCAGTGCGGGCCCTCATCGCGCGGGGCCCGGCCGGGCTCTGGCCGGCGCTGGCGGTCCACCTGAATGAGCCGGACGAGCTGGTGCGCTTCTGGGTGCTCGGCGTGCTCAGCGAGGTGCCGATCCCCGCGGCCCGCGAGGCGGTGACGAAGCGCCTGAGCGACCCGGCCATCCGGGTGCGGGCGGCGGCGGCGTTCGCGCTCGGTGCGCTCGCGGATCGCGCGTCCACGCCTGATCTCTTGAGGGCGCTCGCCGACGAGGACCTCAACGTGCGCTTCGCCGCGGCGGTGGCTTTGGGCGCCCTCAAAGACCCCGCCGCGGTGATGGGCCTCATCGCCGCCTGCCGCGACCAGGACGAGGACGTGCGCGCCTATGCCGCCGCAGCGCTCGGTGAGACGCGGGACAAGCGCGCCACCGCGGCGCTGCTGGAGCGGGTCGACGAGGACATCAAGGCCCAGGTGCGCGGCTACGCGGCCATGGCCCTGGCGCAGGTAGGCGACCCGACCGCCGTCCCCGCGCTGAGAAAACACCTGGTCGCGGAAAAGGACGCCAAGGCGCTGGCGGCCACGGTCTATGCGCTGGGAGCCCTCGGCGATCGCAGCTCCATCGGCCCCATCGAGGCGCTGCTGCACCACCCCGACCAGACGGTGCGCGAGTACGCGGCCGAGGCGCTGGCGAAGCTCAAGCGCCCGCCGGAGCCCGCCGAGCCCGCGCCGGCCGAGCCCGCCGCCGCCGAGCCCGCGCCCGCCAAGCCCGCCCCCGCGAAGGCGAAGCCGGCGAAGACCAAGCCCGCGAAGGCGAAGCCGGCGGCGCCGACCCGCAAGCGCTGACGAGGGCAGGCGGCGGCCTCGCGGCGCGACGACGCGACCTCGCCGGCCACGCCGCGTGACTCAGGCTGACATCACAGCCCGAGATCTTGCGGCGCCCTCGACCCTCCCACGGCAGGGCTAGAGGTTACGGCGGAGGCCGCGGATGGCCGCTCCGAAGAGCACCGTGCCGATGCCGGCCAAGGCGACGAGCTGCGGGGCGATGTCGCCGATGGTGGCTCCCTTGAGCAGCACCGCGCGCAGGATCTCGACGAAGTGGCGCATGGGGTTGAAGGCGGTCAGGGGCTGTAGCCACGTCGGCATATTGGCGATCGGGGTCATGAAACCCGAGAGGATGATGGCGGGCAGGATGATCATGAAGGCGACCATGAAGGCTTGCTGCTGGGTCTTGGCGAGGGTGCCGATCAAGAGCCCGATGCCGACGGTGCTGAGCAGATAGAGCATGCCGCCCAGGGCGACGAGGGCGAGGGAGCCGCGGAGCGGGACGTCGAAGACGAGGGCGCCCGCGGTGATCACCAGCCCGAGATCCACGAAGCCGAGGCCGGCGTAGGGCAGGGATTTACCCAAGACGATGGTGCTGGGGGCGATGGGGGTGACCTGGACCTGCTCGAGGGTACCGACCTCTTTTTCGCGCGCGATGCCCATGGCGGTCACGGTCAAGATGATGGTCATCAGGAGCGTCGCGGCGACGCCGGGGACGAAGTAGATCTGGCTGTTCAGGGTGGGGTTATAGAAGACGCGCGGGGCGACGGAGGTGGTGCCGAGGCGGGGGGCCTGGCCGATGGAGGCGGCGCGATTTGCCAGGCGCTGGTGGGCGATCTTGACCGAGAGGCTGGTGGTGTAGGCGATCAGGGCGTTCTGAGCGATGACGGCGCGGTTGGGCTCGCCGCCATCGACGAGGACCTGGAGGCTGCTGGGGTGGCCGGTGGCGAGATCTTCGCTGAGGCCGCGGGGGATGACGACGGCGACGGGGGCGCGGCCCTGGACGACGGCGCTCATGGCCTCGGCGGCGCTCGGGGTGGTGCCCGCGAGGTCGAAGGCGTCGCCGGCGGTGATCTCGCGGGCCATGGCGCGGCTCTCGGCGCTGAGGTCCTGGTCGGCGATGACGGTGGGGACGTGGTCGATGTCGAGGTTGACGGCGAACCCGAGCAGCGTGAGCTGAAGCAGGGGGGCGATGACCAGCATGGCCGCGAGGCGGGGGTCGCGGACGGTCTGGAGGATCTCCTTGAACATGACCGCGCGCAGCGCGGCGAGCTGGCCGGGGAGGTTCACGCGAGGGTCCTCCGGAAGCGGCGGGTGGCTAACGCGAGCAGCACGATGAAGAAGGCGGCGAGGGCCAAGGCGTCGGGCCAGATGACGTCGAGGCCGTTGCCACGGAGCAGGCTGGCGCGCAGGGCGTTGACGAAGTGCACGGGGGGCAGGACGTTGGCGATGACCTGGAGCAGCGGCGGCATGTTCTCGACCGGGAAGATGAAGCCGGAGAGCAGCAGAGCCGGCAGCACCGTCGAGAGGAGGGCGAGCTGGCTGGCGAGCATCTGGTTTCGCGCGATGACGCTGATGAGGAGGCCCTGCATGAGCATGGCGAGGAGGAAGACGGAGGCGACGGCGAAGAGGAGGAGCAGGCTGCCGTTGACCGGGACGTCGAAGAGCGCGACGCCGAGGGTGAGGGTGAGCAGGACCTGGACCTGGCCGAGGACGAAGTAGGGGACGAGCTTGCCCAAGATGATGGAGAGGCGGCCGATGGGGGTCGAGAAGAGCTGCTCCATGGAGCCGCGCTCGTATTCGCGGGCGATGGTCAGCGCGGTCAGCATGACGGCGATGATGACCAAGATGAGGACCATGAGGCCGGGGACGAGGAAGATGGCGCTCTTGAGGCCCGGGTTGAAGAGCGTGCGGACCCGCGCCGTGAGCGGGGGGCGGGCGATGCCGAGGGTCTGGGAGATCGCGCGCTGGTTGGCGGTGACGGCGAGGGTGTTGGCGTAGCCTAAGGCGACGGACGCGGTGGTGTTGTCGGAGCCGTCGGCGAGGAGCTGGACCTCGGCGGTCTCGCCGCGACCGAGGGTGCGGGCGTAGCCGCGGGGAATGACGAGCGCGACGCTGGCGACGCCGCGGCGAAAGAGCGTCTCGACGGCGGCGGCGTCGGGGGTCTCGGCGACCGTGGTGAAGGTGTCGCCGGAGGTGAAGGCCCGGGCGAGCTCGCGGGACTCTGGGGTGCGGTCCTGGTCGACGACGGCGAGCGGGATGTACTCGACATCAAACGAGACCGCGTAGCCGAAGAGCAGCAGCAGCAGGACGGGCATCCCCAGGGCGAAGACGAGCACCTGGCGGTCGCGGAGGATGTGCATGACCTCTTTGAGGGCCATGGCGATGGCGCGGCGTACACCGCTCATGGGTCTTGCCGGGTCATGCGTATTGCCGAGTGGAGTCGGCCGCCAGCGTGAGGAAGACGTCCTCGAGGGTCGGCTCGGTGGGGGTGATGTCGCCGGGGGTGAGGCCGGCGTCGGAGAGCGCGCGGGCCATGGCGGCGGGGTCGGCGAGGGGGCCCTGGACGCGGACGTGGACGGCGCGGCCGAAGGGCTGGATGTCGAAGACGCCGTCGCGGCCTGCGAGGGCGGCGCGGAGATCGGCCGGGGCGAGGTCGCCGCCGACCGACAGCATGGTGCCGGGGACGTGGTCGCGCTTGAGGGCCTGGGGGGTGTCCAGGGCGACGAGCTTGCCGTCGACCATGAGGCCGACGCGGTCGCAGTACTCGGCCTCGTCGAGGTGGTGGGTGGTCACGAAGACGGTGGTGCCCTCGCGGACGAGCTGGCGGATGAGGCGCCAGAAGGCGCGGCGGGAGGCGGGGTCGACGCCGGCGGTGGGCTCGTCGAGGAAGATGAGGGTGGGTTCGTGCAGCAGCGCCGAGGCGAGGGCGAGGCGCTGGCGGATGCCGCCGGGGAGGTCGCCGGTCAGCACGCGCGTGCGGTCGGCGAGGCCGGCGACCTCGAGGGCGTAGGCGATGCGGGCCTTCTTGTGGGCGCCGCGCAGACCGTAGGCGCCGGCGAAGAAGGCGAGGTTTTCGGCGACCTCGAGGTCGGTGTAGAGCGAGAACTTCTGGGACATGTAGCCGATGGAGGACTTGACGCGGATGGTCTGGGCGGGGAGGTCGTAGCCGGCGACGCGCGCGCGGCCGGAGCTTGGGGCGAGCAGGCCGCAGAGCATGCGGATGGTCGTGGATTTGCCTGCGCCGTTGGCGCCCAGGTAGCCGAAGATCTCGCCGCGCTCGACGCGAAAGGAGACGGAGTCGACCGCGATGAAGTCGCCGAAGCGGCGGGTGAGGTCGGCGACCTCGATGATGGGCTCAGTCATGGGCGGTGCCGTGGGCGGCGAGGGCTTCGGCGTCGGCGACCCGGGCCAAGAAGACGTCTTCGAACTCCGGGGTGATGGTCTCGACGTGGGTGGAGGCCGGCAGGGACGCGCGGAGGGCGTCGACGTTGCCGGCGCGGACGACGACGCGGACCGCGGAGCCATGGGGGCTGACGGCCAGGACCTCGGGCTGGTCTGCCAGGGCCTCCTCGAGGAGGTCGCGGTTGTCGGCGTGCAGCAGCAGGGTCGTGTGCTCGAAGGCGCGCACCAGGTCGTCGGGGGGGCCCTCGGCGAGGAGGCGGCCGAGGTGGACCAGCCCGACGCGCTGGCAGCGGGCGGCCTCGTCCATGTAGGGCGTGGCGACGACGATGGTCATGCCCTCGTCGAGGAACTCGCGGAGCAGGTCCCAGAGCTCGCGGCGGCTGACGGGGTCGACGCCGTTGGTGGGCTCGTCGAGGAGCAGGACCTTCGGCTGGTGGAGCAGCGCGCA
>CAZNZH010000048.1:11489-13507 GCA_964577445.1 uncultured Myxococcales bacterium | reverse complement strand
CGCGGCCGATGCACAGCGCGACGGCCGCGCCCACGACGTGGTGCGCCTCGCGAAACGGGACCCCTCGCTCGACGAGGTGGTCGGCGAGGTCCGTCGCCAGCAGAAACCCGTCGGTCAGCGCCGCCATCAACCGCTCGGGACGGACACGCATCGCCCCGAGCAGAGCCGGCAGGATCCCGATGCAGGTGCGGGCCGTGCGAAACGCGTCGATGATCGGCTCTTTGTCCTCCTGCATGTCCTTGTTGTAGGCCAGCGGGAGCCCCTTCATGGTCACCAGGAGCGACTGCAACGCCCCGAACACGCGCCCCGCCTTGCCGCGGAGCAGCTCCGGGATGTCCGGGTTCTTCTTCTGCGGCATCAGGCTGGAGCCGGTGCAGAACCCGTCGGAGAGCTCGATGAACCCGAACTCCTGAGACGCCCACAGGACCAGCTCTTCGGCGAGGCGGCTGGTGTGGACCATGATGATCGCGAGCACGCTGAGGGACTCGAGGGCCCCGTCGCGATCGCTCACCCCGTCGAGGCTGTTCAGCGTGATCTCGGGCATCTCGAGCTCGGCCGCCACGCGATGGCGATCGAGCGGCAGCGGCGACGCGGCCAGCGCGCCCGAACCGAGCGGCAGGACCGCGGTGCGGCGCCGGGCGTCGAGCAGGCGGTCGAGATCGCGCAGGTACATCGCGGCGTAGGCGACCATGTGGTGGCCGAACGTGACCGGCTGCGCCCGCTGCAGGTGGGTGTAGCCCGGCATCGGCACGTCGGCGTGCTTCGCCCCGAGCTCGAGGAAGGCCTCGACGGTCGCGGCCAGCTCGTCGCCCAGCGCCGTCAGCTCGCGCCGCAGCCACAGGCGCAGATCCAGCGCGACCTGGTCGTTGCGGCTGCGGCCCGTGTGCAGCCGCCCCGCCGTCGGCCCGATCGCGTCGGCCAGCGCGCCCTCGACGTTCATGTGCACGTCTTCACGCGCGATCGTGAACTCGAACCTCCCCGCTCGGATCTCCGCCGCGATCCCGACGAGCCCCGTCTCGATCATGCCGTGCTCTTCGGCGTCCAGGAGCCCCTGGGCCAGCAGCATCCGCGCGTGCGCCACCGAGCCGGCGATGTCCTCGAGCGCGAGCACATGGTCGAAGGCGACCGACGCGTTCATCGCCTCGACGGCCCCGTGGGTCGACTCACTGAAGCGCCCGCCCCACGCCTTGCCCTGTCCCGCGCCGCTCATCGGCTCAGAACTGCATGGTGAGGCGCGTCTGGACCGTGAACGCGAACTTGGCGCTGCGGACGCGATCGCCGTTCTGGTCGAGCAGGTCGAACGCCTTGCCCGGGAAGAGGAAGCCGCTCTCGATGTCGAGGTTGAACTTGCCCTTCTCCTCATAGAAGAGCCGGAGGTCCGCCTCCACGCCCAGGTGACGCTTGTTGCCCGGGGTCCCCTCGGGCGCGAGCGCCTCGGCGACCAGGAGGTCCAAGCGGGCGCCCAGGGCCTCCTCCACCGAGTCGAACACGTCGTACGCGATGTAGGGCTTGAAGTAGACCGCGTTGGTCACCGCGCCGATGACCTCGCGGAAGAGCAGCAGATCGATGTGGAAGTCGCGGTCGAACTTGAAGCCCGTGACCCTGCGGTTCGGCTTGCCGTCCTGATCGGCGAGGACCGGCCGATCGTTGACGCCGAAGCCCTCCGCCGAGTCACCGCTGGCGAGCCCCGCGTCCAAGCCGCCGGAGAGCTGACCGCGCTGGTACTCCAGCTCCATCGCCACGCCGAACTGCCGGATCGTGCGGCTGGGATCGGGGCTGGAGACGTCGTCGCTCACGTTGTCGATCTGGCCGATCAAGCCAGCCGCCTCCAGCTCGAACCGGATGCCGCTGGTGTAGCCGAAGCGCTTCTCGACGCGCAGCCACAGGTCCGGGACCACCACCCACGCGTCGCGCGGACCCAGCGACAGGAAGCGCTGGGTCTCGGTGGGGGGGCCCCCCGGGCGGGGGGGGGGGGGGGGGGGGGGGGGGGGGGGGTGGGGGGGGGGGGGGGGGTAGGG
>CAZNZH010000048.1:0-11479 GCA_964577445.1 uncultured Myxococcales bacterium | reverse complement strand
CCAGCGACAGGAAGCGCTGGGTCTCGGTGCTCCCCCCCCCCTCCCTGAGGAAGTCGTCGTAGGAGTCCGTCGAGAGATCGAGGTTCTGCTTCCGGAAGACCGTGTAGAGGCCCCAGTCGAAGGCCGGCTTGAACTCCTCGCGCAGCTCGACCTGGCGCTTGGCCTTCTCGGTCTCGCTCAGCGGCCGCTGAAAGATGGCGAGCACCCACTGCTTCACGTCGTCCGCCTGCCCAAGATCCTTGGCCTGGCCGAAGAAGTTGCCCGGATCCTCGGTGGTGGCGCCGGAGTAGGCGAAGTCCCACATCGGCGCGATGTAGACCCCGAACACCTTGATGAGCAGCATCGCGCGATCGACGTAATCGCCGTAGTCAGCGTCGATGCCCTGGCCACCGTTGGCCAGCATCCCCATGCCCCAGTGAGACGACATGCGCCCGAGCCGCAGCAGGAACGCGGGCTGCCACTCGGCGTAGGCCTCCTTGACGCGGATGCCGTCGCGGAAGCCGTTGATCCCCGACTCAGGCGGCGCCTGGCTCGACGCGAAGGCCGAGAGCGGGACGTCGGGGCGGGACAGGTTGCCGTCGAAGTCGGGGGTGGACCCGAGGACGAGGTTGTCGAGCACGTCGAAGGTCGCCGCGATCCGCATCGACGGCGAGATGTGGAACTTCGGCTGGTAGCGGAAGCGGATGTTCGCCCCCGCGATCGTCTTGGCGCCGTTGGCCTTCACCCGGTCGGCGAAGGGCGTGTCGGGATCGTTATTGGCCTCGTTCTCGTTGAGCGGCGCGGGGATGGAGCTGGTGTGCTTCGAGCGATCGTCGGGGTTCACCGTGTCGAGGTGGCCGCGCCAGAAGAGATCGCCACGAAAACGGAAGTACCCGTGATGCTCGAGGCGCGGATAGGTCGGTGGGCGCTCGGCCTGCTTGTCGGCCCAACCTCCTAATGACGAGTCCTTCCCCGCCTCGTCGATGAGCTTCTCGAGCTCGTCGTCCACCTCATCGGCCCGAAGTGGGGCCGCGACGACCGACGCTGCAAGCGCGAGGACGAGAGCGAGTGAGTTCGGGCCGACACGTCGCATCTACTACTCCTTAGCTGCCGGAGGGCAAGGCTCGCTAGCAGTCCGCGCGCCCGACTGTCAAGCCAGCCCGTGCGCCCGGCCGCCATTGTGTGCGCCCGGCCGCCATTGTGTGCGCCCCCGGTCGGATTTGAGAAAAATCGCGAGCCGGTTCCGAGCGCCTGTAACCGAGGAATCTGTAAGCTTTCACGCGCTATTAGCGCTCCAGGGCCGCCCGCCGTGCAAACCCGGCGATTGCAACGCGACGCGAGGATCGTAGACTGGCGCAAACCAGAGGGGCAACGTGTGTCCTCCTGGTGCACCGGGTCTTGAGCGGGGGCGCTCGTCACCCGGCTCGTCGGGATCGACAGGCAGACAGAAGAGAGGGGTAGGGCGATGAAAGGCTGGCTCCGTTGTATCGGGCATAGCGGATTGATGCTCGCCGTCGCGTTGGCTCTGGTCACCGCTGGCTGTGAGCAAGAACCAACCACCTCCTCGTCCGGGTCGCTATCGGCCTCGGCGGCGGCGGAGACCGAAACGTCGGACGCACCGGGCACCGCGGGTCTAGCGGCCGCGAACGCGCCGACGGTGAAGTTCACGTCGCCACCGGCGAACAAGAGCTTCACGGTTGGGGACACGGTGGTCGTGACCATCACGGTCTCAAACGCGACGCTGGGCACCGGCGCTGGGGAGTACAAGATTCAGTACTTCCTGGACGGCGCGCCCGTTGGGGCGGCGGTGACCACGGCCGCCAGCTTCACCTACGGAGAGCTGACCCTCGGTCGACGCCACCTCGCGGTGGCTCTCGTCGATCAAGCGGGCAAGTTCTTGTCGAACCCGGAGAGCCTGAACAGCCTCTACATCAAGATGAAGACGACGTGCGCCAAGGCGACGGACTGTGAGGAAGGTCTCGCATGCTCCGCCCAGGCGTGTACGTCCAACGTCTGCAACTGGGGCCCGGTCCAGAACTGCTGCGACCACGACCTCGAGTGCAAGTTCGGCCAGTTCTGCGTCGCCGGCAAGTGCAACGAGTGCTTGGACGACACCCACTGCGACGACGGCGACCCCTGCACGGCTGACACCTGCGGCGTGTCGGGCCAGTGCTTCCACGATGCGATCCCCGGATGCTGCAACGTTCTCAATGACAAGCGCTGCAACGACAACGACGCGTGCACCATCGACTCGTGCGACGTCGGCTCCCTGACCTGCACCAACGTCGACAACGGCAACCCGCTCTGCTGCAACACCGCCGCGGACTGCACCGCCACCGACCCGTGCCTCGCCCGCACCTGCTACGTCAACACAAAGACCGGCGAGCATCGCTGTCGCTATGGCCCGCAGGAGCTGGGCTGCTGCACCAACAGCACGCAGTGCGCCGACGGCAACCCCTGCACGCTCGACCAGTGCGAGTACGCCGATCCCAACGATGACAGCGGATCGTGCACCCACGAGCCAGACCCCGCGCTGGTGGAGTGCTGTCTCAGCAAGGCCGACTGCGACGACGGCGACCTGAGCACCCTGGACACCTGCGTCGCGAACGCCTGCGTCCACACACCCGATGTCACCTACTGTAGCCTGCCGCCCACCAGCGGGCTGGTCATCAACGAGATCATGGTCGCCCCGGGCAACATCGATGACGCCCTGGGTGAGTGGTTCGAGATCTACAACTCCACGAGCAAGCCGATCAATCTCGCCGGCTTCACCATCTCGACCGACGCGGGGCAGACCCACACGATCACGGCGGCCAACGCCGTCTCCGGCCCGCCGACGGGTCTGTTGGTGCAGTCCAAGTCCTACTACGTGCTGGCGCGCAACGTGGACTCGACCCTCAACGGCGGGTTCAAGCCCAACTACCAGTATGTAAACATCACCTTCCCCGACAAGTTCGAGAGCGGCGCGGACGTGACGCGCACCCTGACGCTGAAGGACGCCAGCGGCACCGTGGTCGACAGCGTCACCTACAACACGGCCACCTGGCCCTCGCAGAATGGTCGCAGCTACGCGCTGACCCATCCCTACGTCGACAACAGCGACGTAGGGAACTGGCGCGCCAGCGGCACCAACAAGAACTCTGCCAAGAACGTGAAGTATGGCGCGTCGGCCAACAACCTCTACGGCACGCCCAAGAACCTGAACAGCGACATCTTCCTCGGCGTCCTCGATCCGGCGCTTTGCAATGAGCCCCAGGCCAACCTCTGCGCCGAGGGCCGCTGCGGCGTCGACAACCACTGCACCTACACCACATCGGCCGGCTGCTGCACGACGAACGCCGACTGCAACGACTACGACGCCTGCACGACCGACTCCTGCGACCTCGCCACGAACACCTGCAACCCACCGGTGGTCGACCCGCTCTGCTGCAAGGCGAACACCGACTGCAACGACAACGATCCCTGTAACGTCGATCGCTGCATCGGCGGCACCTGCCGCTACAGCGGCAGCGTCATCCCCGGCTGCTGCACCAACAACGCGGGCTGCGACGACGACGACGCGTGCACCGTCGACTCGTGCGACACCGTGGCCAAGGTCTGCAACGCGCCGACCCCCGTGGTGCTCCCGGGCGGCGCTCAGTGCTGCAACGGGCCGGCCGACTGTAACGACGGCAACCCCGCGACCATCGACATCTGCGACTTCAACAACGCCCCGCCGTCCTGCATCTCGGCGCCCGACCCGGACTACTGCAACCAGGCCAGCGATCCGTGTGACGACGGCTTGGCCTGCACGAGCGACTCTTGCGACGTGGGCGCCCAGCGCTGCCGTCACGAGCTGCTGCCCGGCTGCTGCTCGGTGAACGCCGACTGCCCCAACGACAACAACCCCTGCACGGCGGAGTCCTGCGACAAGTCCACCGGCAACTGCCTCTCGATCGCGGTCGTCGGCTGCTGCCTGTCCGACAACGCCTGCGACGATGGCAACATCTGCACGGTCGACTCCTGTGGCGCCGGCAACGTCTGCCACCACCTGCCGGTTCAGAACTGCTGCCAGACGTCGTCGGACTGCGACGACGGCCTGCCCTGCACGACGGACACCTGCACCAACAACGTCTGCACCCATCAGAACCAGTCGGCTTGCTGCACCCCCGGCGCCGACCAGGCGGTCCTGGTTGGACAGTGCGGGCCCGACCCCGACGGCCCGGCGATTTGCCTTCAGTGGGAGTGCACCGTGGCCGGCGAGTGCAACCTGCTACAGAACGCGAACTGCTGTGCGGTCGCCGCGGACTGCGACGACGGCGACCCATGCACCACGGACATCTGCCAGAACAATAAGACCTGCAAGCACCTGCAGACCACCACCGGCGGCTGCTGCGTCCTCAACAGCAACTGCCCCAACGCGGACGGAAACTCCTGCACCGCGCCGTTCTGCGATGCTGGCCTCTGCACCGAGGCCCCGATCCCGGGCTGCTCGCCGTCGATCGTCCCGCCCGTGGGCGGTGGACCTGGCGACGGAGACCCGGGTACGGATCCCAACTCCTGCTGGGTGGTCGCGACCGCCGGCTTCCTCGGTCCCGACGAGCACGCAGCCTGCATCGGGCTCGGTCACGTCGTGGGGGCTGGCGCCGTGCTCTCCAGCTTCGGTTTCGCCCCGAAGAACGCGGATGACGCCACGATCCAGTTCAACATGGCGTGGAACAACGGGCCGGGGACCCATTCGATCACCGTCATGGCCACCGCGGTCGAGGGCGACTTCGACTCGGCGGAGGTGCTCGAGATCGTGGACGCCAGCGGCTCGAACCCGGGGACGCTCTACACCTTGAACCTGTCCGGCACGATGCTGGCGCAGAACCAGGTCTGGATCGGCTGGCGAGTGGACAGCGACACGCCGGACAACGTCGACGTGGCGGTGGATGACTTCATCGTCGGCGCAGGCCATGCGCCCTTCTTCGTCGGGTCGCTTCAGGCCGACAAGACCTACGATCGCAGCGCCGACCAGCTCACCAACGGCGGGACGATCGTCGCGACGCTCGGCGACACGAAGGTGAAGACCTTCTGGGCGCACGATGTCGAGTGGAACTTTCAGACCCTGACCTTCGAGCTCCTCGACGCGCCGACCTTCGTCACGGTGAAGAACATCGCCAAGATGTCGCTGTGGGGCGTGTGGCAGGCTCAGATTCAGGTCAAGCCGACGACGCCCGCCCACATCGGGACCTACTCGGTGCGCCTGCGCGTCTCCGACGGCGCCTTCACGGCGACGCTCCCCATCCAGGTCCAGGTGTCTCTGGGCGCGGGCTACGTGCTGTGGGCGCCGAGCGATGCCACGGCTGACGGAGACGCCCTCGCCACCGGCCTCGACGCCGCAAGCGTGACCTACCAGCGGGTGACCTCGCTGAGCCAGGTGGCGGACTTCTCACAGGTCCGGGCCCTGTTCATCACCGGTGGCGGCGCCGCGTCCAAGCACATCTTCACCAACAGCGAGGTGGCCGCCGCGGTCGCGTTCTCCGAGGCCGGTGGTCACATCTATATGGAGGGTTCGGCCACCTTCGCCGAGGATCCCCAGACGGCGCTACAGGACAAGATGCAGGTAGCGCTCGTCACCGAGGACGGCGGCGTGCTCGGCGACCTGGCCGGCACGTGGTTCCACCACCCGCACACCTGGACCTACTCGGCCGACGCCAGCTACTACGAGGACGTCGACCACATCGCGCCGAAGCCCAGCTCGAACGCGCGCACCGTCTTGAACCAGGTGACCGACAGCAAGGGCGTCTCCGTCGCGTCCGAGGACCCGACGACGGGCTCGCGCACCTACGCCACGTCGATGCTCTACAGCAAGCTGGGCGCCGGTGGCTCGGCCAAGGAGGCCTTCCTGGCCGACGTCCTCGAGTACTTCAACAACGGTTTCGGCGGCTGCACCGTCAACGCCGGGTGCAGCGACGGCGACCCGTGCACCATCGACAGTTGCGTGGGCGGCCAGTGCCAGAACGCCAACGACCCCAGTTGCACCGCGTGCAAGACGGACTCCGACTGCGCCGGCGACAAGATCTGCAAGCCCGACGGCACCTGCGTAGACCCGCCGGGTGACGAAGAGGGCGGCGGTGGCCCGGACCCTGAGGACTTCAACTGCGACCAGACCGACGAGATCATCGACCTGGTGAAGACCACGCCTGGGTTCAAGCTCATCGATGACGTCCAGACCCACGTGAAGATCACGCTACACCCGACTCAGAAGATCGGCTGGCTCCGCATCCAGCTCAAGCACGGCGGTCGTGTGGTCAGCTTGCTTGAGCCCGACCCTTCGGTGACCACGAACGTGCTCGACGCGACGTTCGACCTGGGACGCCTGCCGGCGGCCGGCTCGATGAACGACTTCGACGGCACGATGCTCCAGGGCGACTGGATCCTCTCGGTGGAGAACACAAAGGGCGGCCAGAAGTGCGGCACCGTGAACGAGTGGCAGCTCTTCGTGACCAGCGTCGTCCCGCCGGCTTGCACCGTGGACGGCGACTGCGACAACGGCCAAGCCTGCGACGGCGCTGAGACCTGCAACGCTGGCACCTGTGAGGCCGGGACGCCGCTGGTCTGTGACGACGCGAACCCCTGCACCGTCGATGCCTGCGACAGCGGCGCGAACGGCGGGGCCGGCGCGTGCGACTTCTCGGAGCGCGCCCAGACCTGCCCCGGAGCGCCCTGCTCTGGTGGCAACAGCATCGACGCCGGTGACGGCGACTGCGGCCTGCTGGATGCGTGTGTTGGCGGCCTCAGTGGCGGCGCGGGTGTGTGCACGGCCGTGTGCCCGGGCTGCTCGGTCGCCCACAGCGGCGCGATCGAGAGCGCGTTCAACGACTACCAGTGCGTGACCGCGCTCGTGAACGTGACGGCCGCGAACCCGTTCGTGACCGACGTGTTCGTCCGCGCAGACGTGTCCCACGACAACCTGGGTGAGCTCACCGTGAAGGTCTTCTCGCCCGACAACAGCTCGTCGACCTTGCTCAACCTCCAGGGTGACGGCTTGGCGGACTTCCACAGCACGTGGCCCTTCTCAAACCCGACGCCCGATCTCTGCTCGATGGCTGGCGTGGCCGCGACGGGGCTTTGGAAGATTCAGGTCTGCGACACCGCGCTCGGCAACACCGGCGTGCTGCACTCGGCGAGCGTGTGGGTCGATTCGCAAGCCACCGACCCGAGCGCTGGGCAGACCTGCGCCAACGCGCTGGTCATCCCTGTCGACGGCGCCACGCACACGATCACGGGCACGACCGCCTGCTTCGCCGACTCGACGCAGGGCTCCTGCTCGGGTGGTGACGGTCATGACGTGGTCCACTCGGTGGCCCTGCTCAGCCGCCAGCGCGTCCGCGCGACCCTGGCGACGCCTACCTTTAACGGCGCGCTCTACGCGACCAACACGTGCGCGTCGGGCTCCTTTGCGTGCCAGGACACCCAGCCGGCCGGCGGCGTCGAGATGCTGGATGTCCACTTGGATCCCGGCACCTGGTTCCTGGTGGTCGACGCCCTCGATGAAGATCAGGAGGGCGCCTACACCCTCGACGTGCAGGTGACCGACCTCATCCCCAACGGCGGTACCTGCACCGACAGCCTCGACTGCAATAGTGGTCACTGCGCGAACGGCTACTGCTGCGCCAGCGGCGACTGCTGCAACGTGGCGGCGGACTGCCCTGCCAGCCACTCGGCGGCCTCCACCTGCAACAGCCCCACCACCTGCCAGGGCTTCCGGGTTGACGCGACCTGCATCGCCAACAAGTGCGGCTCGAAGAACTTCGCGGACGACACCGGCTGTGGCACCACCACCGTGGCGAAGGACTGCGGCCTGGTCGCGCCGCTCTACTGCAATGGTACGGAGGTGCAGGACCCCGCGCAGCCCTGCCCGCCCGGATGCGCGTTCGATGACGCCAACTGCGCGGACGGCGCCCACTGCTTCGAGGGGACGGAGCTGTGCCGAGTCGACCTCCCGAACGGCAGCGCCTGCGAGCGCAACGGCCACTGCGAGTCGGACCAGTGTGTCGACGGCTTCTGCTGCGACTCGCCGTGTGATGGCGCGTGCGAACAGTGCGACAAGGCCGGCTCGATCGGCACCTGCGCCCTGAGCGCGGCGGGCACGGACCCGGCCGATGACTGCGCCGGGACGGGCATCTGCGGCGGCGTGTGCGACGGCACTGGCGGCTGCGGGTTCACTCCAGCGACCACCTCGTGCGGTGCCTGCCTCCGCTGCGATGGCGCCGGTGCCTGCTCGGTCGGACAGCCGGCGGACACCGATCCCGATGACACCTGCCCGACCTGCCAGGTGTGTAACGGCCTGAGCGGGGCTTCGGCAGCTTGCGTCAACGTGGCTTCGGGCCAGGACCCGGTCGACGATTGCAGCCCGCAAGGTGCCGCAAGCTGCGGTCGAACCGGCGTGTGCGACGGAAGCGGTGCCTGCGAGAACTTCGCGGCAGCTACCGTGTGCGTGGCGCAGACCTGCACACTCGGCTTCCGTGACCCGGCGCATCTCTGCGACGGCGCTGGCGCCCCCACAAGCTGCGTGGATCCGCCAGACGAGTTCTGCGACGGCCTCGCGTGTGAGGCGGACGGGCTCGACTGTCGCACGAACTGCACCCAGGACTCGGAGTGCATCACCGGCTACTTCTGTGTAAACCCGGGCCCGACCGGCACCTGCGCGCCGAAGCTGGCCAACGGCGACGCCTGCGGCGCGGACAACGAGTGCACCACCAACTTCTGCACCGACGGCGTGTGCTGTGTGAGCGCGTGCGCGGGCGCCTGTCGCCGCTGTGACATCGTGGGCGACGGCACCTGCACCCTGCACCCCTTCCCGACGGACCCGGAGACGGGCTGTGGCCTCTACTGGTGCAACGGCACCGGCGCCTGCAACGTCACCTGCGCGGTCGACAGCGACTGCAAGGCCGGCAACTTCTGTAACGGCACCACCTGCGAGCCGAAGGGTGGCTTGGGTGCGCCGTGCACGGGGACGAATCAGTGCAGCACGGGCGTCTGTAACCTGCTGGACGGCGTGTGCTGCGACGGTCCCTGCAGCCGTACCTGCGAGAGCTGCAAGCTCGCGGGCAAGGAAGGTCAGTGCACCATCATCACGGCCGGTCAGGACCCTGATGAGGAGTGCGCGGGCTCGGGTCTGTGTGGCGGTACCTGCGACGGCAACCCGAACGGCGGGAGCTGCTCCTTCCCCACCGCGGGTTCGGATTGCGGTACCTGCAAGACCTGCAACGGCGGCGGCTCGTGCATCACGGCGCCCGCCAACTCCGACCCGAACGACAGTTGCGGCGAGTGTCAGACCTGCAACGGCACCGGCGGCTGCAAGAACGTGCCCTTCGGCACGGACTTCCACGACGACTGTGAGGCCTCTGCCCAGACCACCTGCGGCAAGGACGGACAGTGCGACGGCAACGGGGCCTGCGATTTCTGGGGCTCGGGTGCCGTGGTCACGCCGGCGTCCTGCTCCGCTGGCGTCCTGACGCTGGCGAGCACCTGTGACGGCGAAGGCGACACGGTGCCTGGCGGTACGCAGAGCTGCGCGCCCTACATCTGCGCCGGCGGCACCGCTTGCCGGACCACCTGTACTACGCACGCGGACTGCGCGACCGGGAACTTCTGCGACTTCAATGACCTCAACGGCAACGGGCGCACCAACGACTGCGTGCCGAAGCGGCTCAACGGTCAGCAGTGCAACCTCGGCGCTCCGTTTGAGTGTGCGAACGGCACCTGCAACAACGGCGGTATCTGCTGTGGCGGCGGCGGCGATTGCTGCACCACGGCCGGCAACTGCACTCAGCTCGCGGTGCCGCCTTCGTGCAGCTCGGCCGCGCCCGGAGGGTGCGAAGGCGAGCGTAAGGACGCGTACTGTAACGCGAACAACGTGTGCGCTCAGACTGCCGTGATCGAAGACCACTCGGCCTGCGCGTCGAGCCTCTGTGAGGGCGCGCACTGCATGGGCTTGACCTACACGGCGGACAAGTACTGTAACGCGACCGGCGGCTGCACCGTGGGCGGCACGGTGTTCTCGTGTGACGACGGGAACCCGTGCACCACGGACTCTTGCAACGCGGGCGGTACCTGCGGGCGCGTCAACGACAACACCCAGACGGTGGTCTGCTACGAGGGCCCGCCGGGGACGCGCAGCGTGGGTGAGTGCCAGGACGGTCTGCGCTCCTGCGTCGATGGCTTGACGGGTGCCTGCAACGGCCAGGTGATGCCCGCGATCGAGACCTGCAACGCGCCGGGCTCGGAGGTGGACGAGGACTGCGACGGCGAGACCGACGAGGAAGATGCGGACGGATGCACCATCTACTTCAGGGACGTGGATGGCGATGGCGTCGGCACCAACGACTACAAGTGCCTCTGCGTGCCGGACAACATCTACCGCGCGCTGGTCACCTTCGACTGCGACGACAACAACCCGGCCGCGAAGCCTGGCAACACGGAGCTCTGCTCCACGCCGTTCGACGACAACTGTAACGGCATCGCGAACGAAGACGGCGCGTCGGGCTGCGCAAACCGCTGGTATGACAACGACGGCGACGGCGCCGGCGTCGGCAGCCCGGCCTGCAAGTGCCAGCCGAGCGCGGCTCCATGGACGGGCACCAGCGGCAGTGACTGCAACGACAGCAACAGCTCCATCAAGCCTGGCGTGACCGAGGTCTGTGATGGCGTCGACAACAACTGCGACGGGGCCACCGACAGCGGCTCCGGTGTGTCCCCCACGACGATGTGCGGTTCGGTACCGCACGGGACCCCCGGCTGTAACGGGTCCTGCTACATCGCGAGCTGTAGCCCCAACTACTACGATGTGGATGGTTCATTCGTAAACGGCTGCGAGGCTCAGCCTGACACACAGGATCTGCAAGGCTACGGCAACTTCTGCGCGAACGACACGAACAGTATCCTGATCGCGGACCCGCTCAGCACCACCCCCACGTCTGAGGTCTACAGCGCGGTGAACACGATTCTGCCGACCGGTGACGTGGACTGGTACCGCGTCCTCGTGGACGACAACGACGGCAACGGTGCCAGGTTCAGCTTCCAAGTCGAGCTCACCACCAACTCCGGCAACACACCTGGAGACTTCGTGTTCGACATCTATCAGGGCAACTGCGCGACCTCGATTTGTGGCAACACCCGTAGCTACAGCTTCAAGACGAACTTCAACTACACCACCGCCGGGTGCTCTGGGACGGCGGCGTCTTGCGGGCTTCTGAATTGTCAGCCCAACGGTTACAACCACTGCGACCCGTCGCCAGGCCGTGACTCCTGGTACTATGTGAAGGTCTACCGCCGTGTCGGCGCACCGAGTCAGGGGACCAACACGTACCAGCTCAGGTTCCGAGGTGGTTACACCTTCTAGCCGAGCGGCCGCTCCGCCTCGGCGGACGTGACAGAGCGCAGGGCCGGGCCTCCGAGAGGGGGCTCGGCCTCTGCCGTTGTGCGCCCGGCATGGGCGCTGACCTGGAGGTGCAAGTCCTCCCCCGAGCAG
>CAZNZH010000047.1:0-13526 GCA_964577445.1 uncultured Myxococcales bacterium | reverse complement strand
CGATGGTGTGCTGGTGGAAGTCACAGCCGATGAAGTCCTCGGTGTCGAGCACCCGAGCCAGATGCCCGCTCAGCGTCACGCCATCTTTCGCCTCCCAGTCCTCGATGACCACGCGCTCGAACTCGGCGCCGCGGGAGACGACCACCCTGTAGTGGCCGGGAGCCACCGAGAAGCTGTCGGCGTCGGGCCCGGCGAAGGTGATGTGGGCCTGGCCGGCCACCGTGACCTCGCCCAGCCGCGCGTCGGGCATCTGCGCGCCCGCCAGCGCCTGAAGGCTGACCTTGACCGGGGCCGTCGCGCCGAGCGTGGGCTTCGGCCCGTCGACGGTGAAGCGCACGTCGATACGCGCGCGGGCTCCCAGGTCGAGGGTGACGGCCTCTTGCGCGCCGGCCGCGACCGAGACATCGCCGGAGGTCGTGCGCAGCCGCCCCTGCCCAGACGCGACGACGCGGTAGGTGCCGGGCATGACGCGCATGCTGAACGCGCCCGACTCGTCCGTCATCATCTGGTTCGCCGCGTGGTCGGGCTCACCACCGCCGGCCGGCACGAGCAGCGCCGTCGCGTAGACGCCGGCCAGGGGGCTCCCGCTCTCGTCGCGAACCACGCCCGAGATCTGGCCGGTCTGCCGCCCCATGGCCTCGTAGGCGACGTCGACGACGCTCGAGGGCGAGCCGTCCCCCACGATGAAGAATCGCTCGGACACGGCCTCGCCGCCGGCCGGGATGTTCAGCTCGAAGTCGAGGAAGGCGCCCGTGCCGGACGCGTCGGTGAAGGGCACGATCAGGTCGCCCTCCAGGCGGCCGTACGCGTACGAGCTGCCCTTGCCGCGGCTGGCGATCATCGAGGGGTTGCCCGCCTTCTCCGGGGGGCCGTAGCCGCCCTCGGGCGTGAAGAGGTCGAGCTGCTTTCCAAAGCCGAGGAAGTCGCCGACGGACACCTGCGCCGCGCTGCCGTCCGCCGTGCGAATCCGCGTTCGCATGATGAGCAGCGTGGTGTCGGGCCGCAGGACGTAATCCAGGTCGACGTCGAAGGGAGTCGTGTCGGCGAAGTCGTCGAGGAAGCCGAGGATACCTGACTTTTCCAGCGTCCCGCTCACGCGCAGCACGGCCTCCTCGCCGGACGCGCCGTCGTTGAGGACGGTGACCTTGGTCGGGCGGATCACCCGGAAGTCCACCAGCGCGAACATCTCGCGGAAGCTGTCGCGGCCGGGCTCGCCCTCGGGGCGGACGAGGTCCGCGTCGATGAGGTTGCCACCGAAGAGCGACAGGCCGACCGCGGCGCCCTTGTCCTGGATGATGAACCGCGCGCGCGAGTTGCCGATGACGTAGGACTTACCGGCGAGGGCGTAGGCGCCGGGGCCGCCGATGAGGTCGGTCGGGTCGTCGACGCGGCGCGCCCACACGGTGGAGGGCGGCGTCACCACGTCGGTGTCCGCGGCGCCATCGGGGGGCGCGGAGTCCGCCGCGTCGTCCTGCGCGTCGCCCGCGTCCGCGACGTCGATTCGCGTGTCCGCACCTGCGTTTTTCGTGCCATCGCCGCCACAGGCAGCGATCGCCATCACCGCCGCCAAAGCACCGCTCAGCCCGAGCACCCGGAAGGCCATCGCCGCTCCTGCACGAGGCGACCGCGGCACACGAAGACGGCGCGTGTGCGGGCCAAGCCCCATTTCGAGCACAGCCTGCCCCTCGCGCGCTGCCGACGCAACGCCCAAGCGCGCGCCGCCGCCACCCACCCGCGCCGCGCCGTTCAGAACACCAGCCCGAGGGTCCCGGCCAGGGTCAGCACGCGCATCCGGTACTCGCCGTTGGCCAGGTCGTGGGCCGACGACCTCACGGTCCGCGGGATCAGCCACTGAATGTCGCCCTCGAGCCCCAGCCACAGCATCTTGCCGAAGCGCATCCGCCCCATGGGCGACACCCGCAGGCGGTGGCCGTCGGGGCTGCTGACATCGATGGTGCTGTCGGGCGAAAAGGGCGAGTGGTAGCCGATGCGCAGCCCATACTCCGAGCGCGCGTCGGGGCGAAACCCGGCCGACAGCTCGACCTGCACCGTGTCGCGCCAGTTCCGCGGCAGCTTGATGCGCGTGACCGGGCCGATGCCCAGCGCCGACTGCGCGAGATCCTCAGAGCGCAGCGTGACGTCGAAGTTCTTCACCCGCGAGTAGCGCACGCCCTCGATGCTGCCCGTCAGCGACCACTTCTCGTTGGGCGTCCACTGCACCGCGACGCGCAGGCTCTTCGGCAGCTCAAAGCTCACCCACGCGTCGCCCTTGACCTGCGCCGGATACTGCAAGCCCTGACTCGCCAGGTCGCGGGTGAAATAGTCGTCGTTCATGTCGAGGGTGAAGCTCCCCTTGAACGTCATCGGGGCGCTGTGGGTGTAGGCGGCGCCGATGCGAACGCGCTTGGACACGTCGGCGGTCGCGCCCAAAACGAAGCTCCACGACCACGCCTGCGCCTGCCGAATCACGACCCGCCGGCTCAGCACGTCCAGCTCGCGCACGCTGGCCGGCGCGTGGGTCCCGAAGTCGTTGGCCTGCTCGATGGGCGGCCGCGCCAAGGCGTCGGCGATGAGGTCGGTGCCCGCCAGGTCCTGCACCTTCTGTAGCTCCAAGACCCCGGCGACCAGGCTGACGCCCAGGCCCAAGGTCAGCCAATCCGTGGCCCGCACCGACACCGCAGGCGTGACATAGCCCGTCAGGATCGTCGCTTTTTGAAGCGCCCAGCGCTGGTCGCCGCTGTTGTCGAAGCTGATGATCGCCCCAAAGGGCGCGTAGAACCCCAGGCCCAGGGCCACCCGCTGGCCGACCGGGATGGCCGCGAAGAGGCTGCCGGTCACCAAGAAGCGGTTCGCCGCCACGCCCTTGGAGCGCCCGGTCTTCGACGGGTCGACGTCCGACGGGTCCAGCGGCTCGGCGAAGACGAAGCCGTCTTCGTGCTGGTAGGTCGCGCGGCGGTCGCGCTCGTAGCCGATGTGCAGCAGCACGAGCCCTGACGCCCCAAGGATCTCGGGCTTGTCTAACCGCACGAGGTTTCCGGGGTTCCAGTAGACCGCCGAGGCGTCGTCGCGCGTCGCCGTCCCGAACCCCGAGCCGATGAGCGGCGTGGCGAGACCGCTGGCCCGCGCCGGCGGAGCGAGCGCCGTGAGCGCACACAGCGCCCCGATGGCCACGACGGCCCCAACGGCCACGATGGCCCCAACGCGTCGCGCGAACCCCATCAGCGGACCCTCGTGATGCTGAGGGCCAGCGTGTAAACGCCCTCTTTGGCGCCGACCACGACCCGGTAGGTGCGGCCGGCGTCGTCGGCCACGTAGAGTTCGTCGCCCGCGCCCACGCGCACCTTCTCGCGCTGGGTGTCGCCGAAGAGCGCGATGGGGCTCGACACGCGGTCGGTCAGCGCCTCGTCGCGGAAGAAGCCGACGGTCTGGTAGCCCGCGAAGTCGCGTAGCGGCGAGCCGTCGTCGGCTTGGGCGATGTCGGCCGCCGAGACGAAATATAGCCAGTCGCCGGCGAGGTCTTCGGCGACGCCGGCCGGCGCGCGGACGTAGTAGATGTCGGGCGCGCCGTCGCCGTTGGCGAAGAGGAAGCGGGCCGCCTCGACCAGGGCCGACGGGTCTCGGCGCAGGTTGTCTTTGAGCGTCTTGATGATGCCGTCGTTGTCGAGGCCGATCTCGAGATCGCTCAGCGCGAACTGGACGTTGGCCTCGCCCTCGGCCAAGGGCGGCAGTCCTTCGCCCGCGTCGTGCATGCGGGTCTGGACCACCTCGACCAGCAGGTCCCAGATGTAGAGCGGCGGCGGCGGCGGGCCGAGGTCGGCCTTGGTGGTGGTCTCAAACCAGCCGTCTTCGATTTTCACCGTCGCCACCGGGCTCTCCGAGGCGCCGAGGTCATAGGCCAGCCCGAGATCCCAGTCGCCCCAGCGCGCCCTGGCGGCGCCGGCGACCACCCGCTCCAAGGTCCACGGCGGCGCGCGCCAGACCTCGCCGTTGCCGGTGGGCCAGGGCAGCGGGCTGTCACCGGCGGCTAGCCGCTCGGGCGACTCGGCGATGGCGAAGGTCAGCGTCGTCACCTTGGGCCCGCCCGGCGCCAGGCCCTCGATGCGCAGCCAGTCGGCGTCGTCGAAGTCGAACATGCCCTCGGGCTCAAAGCCGATGGAGTTGACGTTGGCGACCGTGGCCGAGGTCAGGTCGACGCCCTTGAGCGGCAAGGCGTTGAGGTCGACGCGCACGCTCATGGCGAAGTCGTCGGTCAATAGCGGTGCCTCGGTCGCGCCCAGCAAAAAGCCAGGGTGGAACTGGCCGTTTTGCTGATAGGGGCCGTAGCGGCTGGCGAGGCTGCGCATGTCGGTCAGCGCGTCCTCGAGGGTGATGGGCAAATGCCCGCGGGGGACCGGCGTGCCGTCGCGGCGGCTACGCGCGTTGGGGTGGGTCGAGACGACGCCGCCCAGGATCGCGTCTTTGACCGCGCCGGTGGACAGAAAGGGGTCGGTGGTGCCGATACCCATGGCGTCGGCGAGGATCTGGCCGGGCGACAGGCCGATCTTCACCGACAGCTCCAGCAGCGGCTCGAGCGCGGTGCCGCGCAAGTCCGCCGTGTCCGGGGTCATCGTGAGGAGGCGGATGAGGTTGGACTCGGCGACGCTGAGCTCGGGCGAGGCGGGGTCTTTGGCCTTGATGGCGTCGAGCGCGTGGTCAAAAAGCGCAGGATCCGTCTGGCTGCCCGAGAGATCGAGGTCCATCAGCCACATGGACTGCCGGAGCGCGACCGGGAGCTTGAGCATGTCGGAGCGGGTGAGGCGCTTTTCGAAGCGGGTGACGTCGAAGCGGGTCGCGCGCAGGGTCACCGTGCGGGTCTCGCCGACGGAGAGCTCGCTTCGGTCCGCCGGCGCCAGGGTCGGGTCGCTGAGGCAGGCGCTGAGGGTGAGCGCTGTGACGAGGACGGCGAGCGGGCGCGTCATCATGGGCCGCCTCCCAGGCTGGGCGCGGCGGCGGCGACGGCGGCCACGCGCAGGGTGACGGCCTCGGCGCTGACGGCGAGGACGGTCAGGCCGAAGACGCGGCCGGCCTCGTCAGCGACGAAGCGCTGAGCGCCCACGGTCGGGGTGAACGTGGAGGCAGAGGCGCCCGAGATCGCGCTGGTCTCGTAGAAACCTGGCTTCGGGACGGCGGCTTTGGCGGGCGCGACGGCGGGGCCGACGGCTCGCAGCTCGGGCGCACCGTTGGGGGCGCGGCCCATATAGATGTCCGCGGGGGTGGTGACCGTCGACTGCGCGCCCACCATGAGATCGGAGAGCGTCTGCTCTTGCGCGGCCAGCAGGGGGCGGGTGGCTTCGAGGATCTGCGCGCCGGTGAGCGGGACGTGGATGCCCTCGAGCGGCACGACGACGTCGCCCTGCCCTTCGGCGATGCCGCCGTCGTGGAGGCGCCGCTGGGCGACGTCGACCAGGGTGTCCCAGATGTAGGCGGGGGCTGGGGTCTCGACGATGCCGCCGGCGTCGATGCTGACCCAGCCGCGGTCCCAGGTGATGGTCGCGGCGTCGTCGATGTGGCCGACGCCGTAGACGGTCGGCGGCGGGGCGAAGGCGTCGTCGGGGTAGAGGTCGCGGAAGGCGCGGTAGGCCGAGTCGATGACGAGGGACTCGAAGGTCCAGGGGGCGGCGGCCCAGGCGGGTGAGGCGCCGCGGGGGAAGGGGTCGGCGGGGAGGTCGTCCGGGCCTAGCTTCTCGGTGCCGCCGGGCAAGAAGGCCGGCGCCTCGGTCATCAGAAAGCCCATGGACATGGCGGGCTCCTCGATGAGGCCGGTGAGCTGGTAGCGGGCGGGGTCCTCGAAGTCGAAGTCCAGGGCGGCCGGGGCGGTGCGCTCGAAGAGCCAGGCCTTGCCGGTGCCGAGGTCCACCGCGTCGCGCTGGCGCAGGTTTGAGCGGGCTGTGACGGTCATGCGGAAGGCGCCGCCCATGACCAGGGCGTGGGGCGGGCCGGAGACGAGGCCGGGGTGGCCGCCGTGGGGGCCGAGCGTTTCGCCCAGGCTGGCCATGTCGGTCAGGGCGTCGCGCATGGTCACGCGCAGACGCGGGGCGCCGGTCTCGGGGTCGGCGGTGATGTTGGGGTGGGTCAGGAGCAGGTGCTCGATGAGGGTGGATTCCAGGACGTCGCGGGGCAGAAAGGGCGTGTCGGCGGGCTGGTCCAAGAGGCGCGAGAGGACGGTCGCCTCGGGGATGCCGAGGGCGCCGGTGACGCCCAAGACCTCGGCCATGGCGCTCCCGGTGAGGTCGGCGGTCTCGGGCGTCATCACCAAGATGCGCTGCATGTTCTGGGCGGCGGGAGTCCAGGTGGTCGGGTCCAGGCCCCAGGCCGCGGGGGCTTGGATGGCGTCGAGCGCGCTCTTGACGATGTCGCCCATGTCCAGGTAGAAGAGCGCGATATCACTCTGGTTTTCGGTGGGAAGGAGCGCTGAGAGGCCGTCGCGGTCCAGGGTCAGGGTCAGCTCGGGGGGGACCTCGACGGCGGCCGGGATGCGCAAGGTGATGGTCTCGGGCGTCGAGACGGCGCGGGTGAGGCTGGTGATGCGGCCCGACGCGTCGGTGGCGCGGACGACGAGGAGGTTGAGGCCCTCGCCGAGCTGGACCGGGGCTGCGAACGAGCCGTCGGCGGCGAGCGCGGCGGGGTCGAGGGTGTCGCCGGCGAGGCCGACCTCGACGATCACCGGGCCCTCGGCGTCGCTGGCGCGGCCGGCCACGGTGATGCGCGGGGCGTCGTCGGTGAGCAGGGCGCCGTCGGCTGGCGACGACACGGTGAGGGTGGGCGCGCTGGGGTCGTGGTGCACCGCACGATCGGCGGTGGTTGTGTGGCCAGAATCGTCCGTCGCGGACGCGCGGATCGTGAAATCGCTGCTTTGCGGTGTGGCGAGGCGCGCGGTGAAGCGGCCGGAGTCGTCGGGGCTGAGGCCGCAGAGCTCAAGGCCGGTCTGGGGCACCGAGAGGCACAAGCGCGTGAGGGCCGCGCCCGGGGCGAGGGAGACGCGGCCGGAGACCAGGGTGTCGAGGCCCGAGAGCGAGGCGTCGGCGGCGGGCGTGGTGATGGCGAGGCCGGGCGCTGCTCCCGACCAGATGAGGCGGTGGGTGCGGCGCGCGGTGCGGCCGTCGGGTAGCGTCGCGCGGAGCGTCAGGGTGCGCGTGCCGTGGGTGAGCGCGACGGCGCCCGCGAAGTCGACCGGGCCCTCGGCGGTCGGGTCGACGGCGCTGAGGCGCTGCGGGCCGCCCTCGGCGGTCTCGACCTCGACGCGGGCGCCGGCTCCGTCGCCGACGGTGACGACCAGGGCGGCCAGGGGAGCGTCGAGGGTGGTGAGGTCGGGCGGCGAGACGGCGACGATGGCGAGGTGCGCGTCCCAGCCCAAGGTCGGGTCGCCGTAGTCGGCCGCGTCCGACGCGCAGCCCATGAGGACAAACGCCAGCCCGAGATCGAGGCATGCGGTCGACCAGCGGCTCACGGTGCGCCTCCGAGCCAGGTCTGCTCGACGACCTCGATACGCCCGCTGGCCAGGGCGCGCACGTCGAGGCGATGCACCGAGCCGCCCTGCCCTTGCACGTAGACGCGCTGGACTTCGGGGGTCACGCGGAGGGCGGGGTGGTCGCTGGCCAGCGGCGGCTTGTTGATGAAGGTGCCGGTGGGCGCGCTGAGGGCCGCGTCCGAATAGAAGCCGTCTTTTGTGTAGGGAAAATCGAGGCCTTTGAAGGTGTGGCGGGCGGGATCGCCGGGCTGGACGTGCACCAACCAGAGTGCTGAGTCGGCGGGCGTGTCGGCGTCGGTCTGGACCAGGAAGAGGTCGGGCGCGTCGGCGTTGGCTGCGTAGTCGCCCAGCATCACGTGGGTCAGAAACGACTTCTGGGCCTCCATGCTGGGGCGGATGGCGGCGATGAGCTCCTCGGCGGTCAGGCCCACCGGGATGCCCTCAAGGCGGAACTTCACGTCGCCCGCGCCCTCGGCGACGCCGGCGTCGCGCAGGCGCTGCTGGGCGATTTCGCTGATGAGGTCCCAGAGGGTGCCGACGTCCCAGAGGTCCTCGTTGGCGCCCTGGGCTTGGAACTCCGGCGGGAAGCCGGCGCCCTGGTCGGTCCACAGCCACATGCGGCCGGGCTCTGGGGTGCCGAGCTCGCTGAAGTGCTTGGATTTGGTGCCGCTTTTGGAGATGACGCCCTGGGTGCCGATGGCGATCTCGAAGAGATCGAGGGCCAGCGGGATGGACGGGACGTAGACGCCCCAGAGCAGGGCCGCGGGGTCGCCGACGGGGCAGAGGTCGCAGCCGGCGGTGTAGTCGGCGAACTGGAGCTTGGCGGCGCAGTCGACGACCATCTCGATGGTCCAGGGTTTGGCTGCGCCGGCGAAGGGGGTGGCGCCGGCGCAGGGCTCGGCGGGGAGGCCCGAGTCTTGGGTGAGGAGGCCCGGGTGCTCGACCATGGCGAAGTCGAGGTCGACGGTGGGCGACGGGGCGAGGCCCTCGATGTGGAAGGTGTCAGGCGAGAGGAAGTCGAGGGAGAGCACGTCCTGGGCGCCGGCGGCGACGAAGGCCAGCTTGGCTTTGCCGGTCGCGAGCGCGAGGCCGTCGTGCCAGTGCAGGTTCGAGGTGCCGCCGATGATGAGGGCGAAGTCGTCCTCCAAGACCTCGGAGTGTGAGGCGCCGCCTGGGGGGATGAAGCCGGGGTGGACGCCGGCGGGGCCGAACCTGGTGGCCAGGGACTCCATATCGGTGAGGCCGTCGTGGAGCGTGATGGGCATGACGGCGCCGGGGGCCGCGGGGTGGGTGCCGATGAGGTTTCGGCGGATGGCGGCGACGATCGTGTCGGTGGCGATGAGCGGGCTCTGGGGCGCGACGCCGAGGGCCGGGGACAAGACGTCGCCGAGGGTCTTGATGTCGGGCCAGCCCTCGAGGGTGCCGCTGGCGAGCCAGTCGACGACCGCGGCCAGGGTGGCGAAGCTGGTGTCGGTGACGTCGGCGGTGGCGGGGGTCATGGTGAGGAGGCGCCACATGTTCAGCTCGGCCGGGCCCCAGGCGGCCGGGCAGGCGGGGACGAAGTCGGGGGCGCCGAAGCCCGGGCCGCACGCGCCGCGCAGGTACTCGATGGCGCCGACCAGCATCGGGGTGGGGTCGAGGTCGAGGAGCACGATGGCCTCCTGCTCGGCGGGCGGGATGGCTTGGGCGACCTGGGCCTTGTCGAGGGTGAGGGTGACGGGCGTGTGAGTCGGGGGCTGCCAGGTCAGCGTGTAGAGGCGGGGGGCGCTGAAGTCGCCGGTGGCGTAGACGAGGGTGGCGACAAAGACGCCGGTGTTGCCTGCGGAGTCCGACGCGATGGCTTTGACCAGGTTGGCGCCGGGGCGAAGCTCGGCGGACAGTGACCACGTCGCGAAGCCGTCGCTGCTGGTGGCGGGGACGAAGGGGCCGGCGCCGACGCGGACCTCGACTTTGGCGAGCAGGCGGTCGTCGGCGGCGGTGCCCGTCAGGGTCACGAGGCGCTCGGTGAGGGTGGCGCCGTCCAGCGGCGCGGTGATGGCGACGGTGGGCGGGGCGGCGTCCTGGGGGCCGGCCGTCACGGTGATGGTGTGGGCGGCGGTGAGGCCGGCGCTGTCGTAGGCGGTCGCGGTCAGGGCGACGGTCTGGCCGGCGGGGAGGGCCACGGCGGCCTGCCAGTGGGCGAACTGGTCGCTGGTGTCGACGATGACGGGTGCGGACGAGCCCCAGCGCAGCTCCACGCGGGTGAGCCCGGCGTTGTCTGTGGCGCGGCCGGTGACCAGGACGCGGTCGTCGGGCAGCACGTCGAGGTCGGTCGGGGCCTCGATTTCCACAGTCGGCGCCTGGGTATCCGGGGTCGCGGGCGCGCGGCTGACGGTGGTGGTCGCGCGGCCGGAGCGGCCCGCGGCGTCGTAGGCGGTGACCACCAGCGGGGTCTGGCCCAGCGGCACGTCGAGGTCGAGGTCGAAGGTGCGCAGGTCCTGCTCAGACGGCAGCCAAAACGCGGCGTTGTAGCCAACCTGGACCGAGACGGCCACGACGCCGACGTCGTCTTGGGTCTCGCCGCGCAGCGACACCCGCGCGACGGTCAGCGCGGCGCCGGCCGCTGGCGCGCGGATAGTGACCACGGGCGGCGCCGCGTCCGCCGGGACCCCCAAGCCGTCGGCCCCCGGCCCGACGTCGGCGGGCTTTTCGGAAAACGGCAGCTCGACGGCCACCGTGTCGACGGCGACCTCAGCGGGCGGGTCACTACACGCCGCCAGTCCCAGGGCGAGCGACAGCCCGAGACACATCCCGACGGCGCTCGGACGATGAGACGGTCCGCGGCGCGCGAGCGCCCTGTGGCAGCGCGTGGTCATGGTGGTGGGCTTCCCCGCAGCGTGGATGGCCTCCCAGTCTACTCCGACACCGGGGGGCCGCAAGAAGTCGCCCCCGCGTGGCGCTGCTGATTCCGGGGAATTGACTCGCGCCGGTCAACCTACTATCACTCCTCGTAGGAGCCCTCCCGGCTCCCGGGGATGAGTCGATGAAAGGGATACGAATCCGACCTGAAAACGATGGGTTACGGGCGTCGCTCTTCGATCTCGAGGCCGACATCATGGAGATCGTGTGGGCCGGCGGGGCTAACGATTTCTCGGTGTCCGATGTGCACGAGAAGCTGTCGGAGGAGCGGGAGATCGCTTACACGACGGTGATGACCACCGTCGGCCGGCTGCACGACAAGGGCCTGCTTGAGCGCGAGCGCGACGGCAAGCGCTACCTGTATCGGCCGGTGATGGACCAGGACGAGTTTCTGCGGTCGATGGCGCGCGATGTGCTGGGGAGCCTGTTCGACGCGGGGCTGGAGGGGGCGGAGGCGCTGCTCTTGGAGCGGGTCGCCGAGGCCGACGGCGCCGACCTCGACCGGCTGGAGGCGCTGATTCAGGCGCGCCGCAGGGAGCTCAACGGGTGACGGGGGCCACCAAGATAGCTGTCGGCCGACGCGACCGCTGGGGTGGTCGAGTCGCCCGGCCCATAGTTTCGCTGACCCCGTGACCGAGCTCATCGCCGCACTGCTGGGCGCGGGGCTGGTGTTCGGCATCGCCGTGCCGCTGGTCACCCTGGTCTCGAAGGCCGCGCTCGTCCTGCGCTGGCGCCTCGACCCCGACCCGAAGCGGCAGGGCGCGCTGTCGACCTTCATGCTGATCATCGCGCCCAGCATCGGCGCGGTCGCGTGGTTCGTCTCGGCGGCACTTCACCTGTCGGAGCCAGGCGCTGCCGGCGACATCTGCGCGCTCGACCACGGGGGCGCGGCCATGTGCTTGGACGCGCTGCTCTTCGCCGCGCTGCTGGCGGGGCTGGCGGCGACCGCGATGACGCGCGGGTGGCTCCGCAGCGGCTCGCACTGGCAGACCCGGGCCGAGCGGCTGCCGGCCGACGACGCGACGAACCGACGCCTCGAGCGCATCTGCGACCGGCACCCGCGGCTGCGCGCACGCTGGTCTCGCATCGGCGCGGTGGACGGTGACACGCACCCCATCTGCACCCGCGGCCTGCTGCGCCCGACCATCGAGGTGTCGAAGGCGCTGATGGCGCGGCTGAACGACAGCGCGCTGACCGCCGCGCTGCTCCACGAGGCCGAGCACCACGACGCCCGCGACCCCCTGCGCTTTCTGGTCGCGACGGTCAGCTTGGCGCTAAACCCCTGTGGTTTCCTGCTCCGCGGAGAGCTTCGCCGCTGGCGGGCCGGCCGCGAGGTGGTCTGCGACGAGTGGGCCGTCCGCCGCGCCGCGGACCCGCTCGCCCTGGCCGACGCGCTGGTCGCCGCCGCGCGCATCGACCGCCCGCTGCCGGCGTTCTCCGTGGCTCTCGGCGGCTCGGACAAGGGCCTGCTCCGGCTCCGCGTCCACCTCCTGCTCGACTACGCGTCGCGCCCGCCGGGCCGCCCCTCGCGAACGCCGATCCTCGTCGGCGTCGGCGCCATCTTGGCCGTCCTCACCCTGCCCCACGTCCTCGGCGCCTGGCCGCTCGACATCGCGCACGCCGCGCTCGAGCGGACCCTGGTCGCCCTGGGCCTCATCTGATCTGGAGGCGCCGTGTTCAACGACCGCACCTGTCTACCGGCATCTACGACTCGCCATAGTAGGGCCCGCGCGCCGGGGCCCCGCCTCGCCACGCTGGCCGCCGCCGCGCTCGTCGGCTCGCTCTGGGGCGGCCACGCGCGCGCCGAGGACGCGGCGCCGCTCGAGCTGACCCTGGACGAGGCCGTCGCGACCGCTTTTCGCAACAACCCCCGCCTCCGCGTGCAGGCCGAGCGGGTCTCCGAGGCCCAGGCGCGGCGCCTCGGCGCCGGGATCTACCCGTTCAACCCGGAGCTGGATCTCCAGGCCGCCGGGCGCCGAAGCGGGGGCTCGACCGCCGCCGACTTCGAGGTGGGGCTGTCTCAGGAGTTTGAACTGGCGGGCCAGGGGGAAAAGCGGCGCAGCGTCGCTGACTCCGAGCTCGAGGCCGCGCGGTTGGAGCAGCAGAGCACGGAGCGCTTGCTGGCCGCCGAGGTGCACCTCGCGTTCATCGACGCCCTCGAGATCGCCGAGAAGATCGCCGTGGCCCAGGCTGAAGCCGAGCTGTCCGCCCAACTGCTGGACCTGGCGCAGCGGCGGCTCGACGCGGGCGCGGGGACTCAGCTCGACGTGAACGTGGCCTCCGCTGAGCTCGGCCGGTCCGAGCAAGCCGTCGGCGCGCTGGCGGGCGACTACGCGGCGGCGCGGGCGGCGCTCGCCGAGTCCCTGGCGCTGCCGGCGGCGAGCCTGCCCATCCCTGAGGGCGAGCTGGCGCCTAGCGACGATCCGCTGCCGCCCCTGAGCGAGCTGGTGGCCGCGGCGGAGGTCAATCGCGCCGATCTGCAGGCGCTCCACGAGCTTGAGCGCGCCGCGAGATCGCGCACCGCCCTGGCGCGGGCCGAGGGGCTGCCCAACCTGCGCCTGGGCCTCTTCGCCGGGCGCGAGGGGGGCACGGACACCATCGTGGGCGCCGGGCTCGCGATCCCGTTGCCGTTTTTTCAGCGAAATCAGGGCGCGGTGGCCGAGGCCGAGGCCGCGGCGGCCCGGGCCAGCGCCGAGCACGTCGCGGCCAGGCTGTCGGTGGTCCGCGAGGTCGTCACGGCTTACGAGCTCTACAAGGCCGGGAGCGCGTCGCTGAAGACGCTGCGCGGGCGCGTGCTGGGCACCACCGAGGACAACCTCGAGCTCTTGCGCAAGGCCTTCGAGGCAGGAAAGACGGGCTGGACCGACGTGCTGGTGATGCGGCGGTCGCTCTTTGACGCGCGCCGGGCCCTGGTCGAGACCAGCGCCCGGACGCGGCGGGCGAGGGTCCGCATCGACATCGCCGCGGGCCGCATCCCGCTGCCGAGCCGGCCGAGCGGGGAGCGAGCGCGATGAGGCAGGCCGTCTTTTCGCTAGGCGCCGCCTGTGTGTTTTTGCTCGTCGGGGGCGTCGCCGGCTGCTCGAAGGCGGACGGGCACGACGGGGCGCGCTCGGAGGCTCAC
>CAZNZH010000046.1:0-13545 GCA_964577445.1 uncultured Myxococcales bacterium | reverse complement strand
TTGGCCGGCGAGGACCTCGACTGGGACCCTGAGCGACCGCTCATCGACAACATCTCGACCGACGAGATCACCCCCGGCTGGGTCTGTTTTTACTACGACGAGACCCTGGGCGAGTTCGCCTACGTGGGCCTGCGCGGCGGCGTCATGGAGCGCAACGATCTCCGCTCGGGCGGCTTCGACGTCGTGGTCAGCGGGCTGTCGAAGGGCTGCGGCTCCAGCCGCGAGACCGCGCCCTACGCTGAGAAGGCGGCCGGGGTCCGGCTCGTCATCGCCAGGTCCATCGAGAAGATCTACGGGCAGAACGCGCAGAACATCGGGCTATGGACCTCCACCGATCTCGGGCTGGTGCCTCGCATCTTGCGCGGCGAGGCCATCCCGCGCTCGGAGTTCACCGCGGGCCTGGACCCCATCAGCCGCGGCATCGTCGAGGCCGGCGGCCTCTTCGACTACGCCAAGGCGCGCGTCGCGGGCCGGGTGAGCCCGCCGGCGGTCGAGACCCCAAAGCGCCCGATGACGCTTGTGGAAAAGCTGATCGCCCGCCACGCGGTGGTCGACGCCGCCCGAGATCTGCTGAGCGTCCCGGCCGTCGCGCCCGGCGACGCGCTCTTCGTGCGAGCGGACGTGCGCTTCTCCCACGAGTACGTCACGCCGATGGCCGAGGCGCTCTTCACCGGCGCCTTCGGCAAAGACGCCCGGGTGGCCGAGCCGGAGACCGTGTTCGCGTTCCGAGACCACCTGACCTTCCTCGATCAGGTCATGCCGAAGGCGCACCGCGAGATGGGCCTGCTCGAGCGCGCCCAGGGCCTCGCCACGACCCAGCAGAGCTTCACGGCGCGCCAGGGCATCCGCCTCTACGGCGAGGTGGCGGCTGGCGGTTCGGAGGCCATCTGCCACAACGCGGTCCTCGAAGATCTCGCGCGCCCGGGCGACATCGTCGTCGGGACCGACTCCCACACCTGCACCGCGGGCGCCCTCGGCGCGTTCGCGTTCGGCGTGGGCTCGACCGACATGGCCAGCGGCTGGTTCACCCGCGACTTCCGGGTCCGGGTGCCCCAGACGGCGCTCTTCCGCCTCACGGGGGCGCTCCCGGGCGACTGCTCAGCCAAAGACGTGATGCTGCGGATCATGGCCACGCCCTACATCCGCGAGGGCTGCGCCATCGGGCAGGTGCTCGAGTTCGAGGGCGAAGCGGTCACCGCGATGAACCTCGATGAGCGGGCCACCTTGACCAACATGGCGGTCGAGGCCGGCGCCTTCGCCGGCATCATCGCCGCCGACGAGGCCGTGATCGCCGAGATCGCCGAGATCCGCGGGGTCTCACCCGACGCGGTGCGCGGGACGGTGCTGAGCTCCGACCCGGACGCCGAGTACGCGGCGGTCTTCGACATCGACGTCAGCGGGCTTCACCCCATGGTCGCGACGCCGGGCGATCCGCGTAACGGCATCGACATCGCCGACCTGCCCGGGGAGATCGCCATCGACATCGCGTACGGCGGGAGCTGCACCGGCGGCAAGAAGACCGACATGGACCTCTACGCGCGGGTGCTCGGCCAAGCCGTCGCCGAGGGCCGCCGCGTGGCGGAGGGCGTCGACCTCTACATCCAGTTCGGCAGCCAGCACATCCGCCGCTACGCGGAATCCCGTGGATATATCGAGCTCTTTCAGAAGGCCGGCGCCCGCTTGGTCAACCCGAGCTGCGGCGCCTGCATCAAGGCCGGGCCGGGCGTCAGCCTCAACGAGCGCCAGGTGACGGTCTCGGCCATCAACCGGAACTTCCCCGGGCGGTCGGGGCCGGGGCAGGTCTACCTCGCCAGCCCGCTGGTGGTCGCCGCGAGCGCCATCGCGGGCCACATCGTCGCCCCCAGGGGGCTCTGACGCGCGCCACGCGAGGAGCGAGCGGCCGGTCAGCCCTCGCCGCGCCGCAACCGCCCCAGCTCAGCGAGCGCGCCCAGGTCCTGAGCTTGTTGGTCGAGCGACGCTCGCATCGCCTCGGCCTCGGCGTCGCGCCCGAGCGTGGTCAGCACCGAGACCAGCCGCCGCCGGACCCGCAAGGCGAGCAGGTGGGTGCCCAGGGTGTCGCACTCCACCGCGAGGTCGTACAGGCGCGCGACCGCGGCGTCGTCCGCGGGGATGAGGGACATGACCAGGCTCTCGGCGTCGATGCCGGATGGGCGCGCGCCCAAGCTCTGAGCCCAGCCGAGCACTTCGGTGGCCAGCGCGAGGGCGCGCGGCTGCTCCAGGCCCCGGTCGGCGGCGACGAGGCGGTGGCTCAGGGCCTCCAGCATGCGCCCGGCGCCTTGTAGACGGTCAGCGGCCACGCACAGCTCGGCCGCCAACTCCGAGTCGGGGGCGAGCCCGAGCCGCACCCGCAGCCCCATGGCCTCGACCTCCCGCGCGGCCGCTTCAGCGCCGACCCCGGCGACGGCGTCCTCGGCCGCGCTGACCTCGGCGATGGCCTCGTCGGCGCGCCCCGCGACCATCAGGGCCTCCGCCGCGGCGAGGTGGCACATGATCCGGTCGAGGGCGCGCTCCCTGGTGGCGAAGAACGCAGCGCCCGCGCGAAACCCCGTGATCGCGAACTCGACGCGACCTCGCGCGAACGCCAGCGCCGACAGGTTCACCTCGATTCGGGCGCGGGCCTCGTCATACCCGAGGCCGCGGGCGCGCTCCAGGGCGTCGAGGAGCGTGCGCTCCGCGAGGTCGAAGTCCCCCCGTCGCGCGTCGAGCTGCGCCACGAGCCCCGCGACGTCCACGGCCGCGCGCCCCTCCCCCGCCCCGCCAAAGGTCTCGCCAGCCGAGACCCACGCCGCGCGCGCGCCGTCGAGCTGGCCGTCTTCGAAGTCGAGATTGCCCAGATTCACCTGCGCCGCCGCCAACCCCACCGCGAAACCTCGCGACGCCGCCAGCTCCCGCGCCGATTCGTAGAGCGCCCGAGCGCGATCGCGCTGCCCCCGGGTGGCGGCGAGATTTCCCAGGTCGGTCAGGGCGCGGGACTCGCCGACCACGTCCGCCGCCTGCTGGGCCAAGCGAAGGCCCGCCTCAAAGCACGCCTCCGCCTCGGCGAGCCGACCGGCGGCACGCGCGAGGTTGCCCAGATTCGCTTGGGCCGTCGCCTCGCCGTTCGCGTGACCCGCCTGGCGAAAGAGATCTCGAGCACCCTCAAACGCCTCCCGCGCCGCCTGTAGGCTGCCCGTCGCGCGCTCCACGCCGCCGAGCGCGTTGAGCGAGGTCGCCGCCCCGATCGGGTCCTCGAGCCCCACATAGATGTCCATCGCCAGGCGCAGCCGGTGGCGCGCTTCGTCCCAATCTCCCCGGGCGATATTGAGCAGCCCCAAGTTGCCGACGTGGGTCGCCCTGCCGCGCGCGTCGCCGGCCGCCTCCGCCAGCTCGAGGGCCTCGTGATGCAGGCTCGCCGCCTCCCGCTGCCTGCCCTGCCGCCCGACGACCACGCCCAACTCACCGAGGGTCAGCGCCAGCTCCTGGGAGAGGTGTCGGTCGCGCGCCAGCCGAACCGCGCTCAGCAGCGCGTCCTCAGCCTGGGCCGCGTCGCCGACCCGACAAGCCGAGGACGCCGCGAGTCGCCACGCGCGGATCGCGTCGCCGAAGGCTCGGCACTCCGACATCGCGCTCGCCGCCTCCAGGTAAAGCGGCACCGCGAGCTCATGCCGCCCTTGCCCGCTGTGAGCTCGAGCGCGGGAGAGGCACTCGCGGCCTCGGTCTCGGTCGCGATCGCGGTCTGGCGGCGAATGGGCCATCGGACCATCATAGACGGCTGCCCCCCGCCCGTCACCTCGCCGAGAACTTGGGCGTTGGCGAGCCGTCAAATTCGCCGTTCACGCAGCAGCGCGAGCGGGTTGAGTGGGCGGTCGCGGTGTCGGCGCTGAAACGAGCGACGACCTCTTCGTGACCATCACCGGCCGCTTTACTGAGGCGGCGTAGGCGATAAGTCGGGCCGACACTGCCCGCTGGCGCACACGATACCCGGCGCGCACTCGCCGCAGAGTATGTAGTCGCAGGTTGGGCTCACGTCACACACGCGGTCGCCGCACTCCGGCTGGCACGTCGACTCGCACACGTTGCGGTTACAGAACTGGTCGACGGACGAGCACGGTCGCGCCTCCCCGCCGGCGAAGTTCATTTCGCAGCACTCTGCGACACCGCAATCGGCGGCGCACGACCCATGGACGCACACGGGGTAGCCGGGGCGAGTGTCACTCATGAGGAAGCAATCGAAGTTGCTACAGCACTCCGAAGGCCCCGACCCGTCCTCGCAGGTCCACGGGAGCCGCACGACCGCCGCCCCGTCCGCGCCCGAGTCGACGACCTCGGCGACCTGGGCCCGGCCGAACTGGATGCAGGCCGGGAGGACGATGGCCAGGACGAGGATGAAGCGCTTCATGGCGCTATGGACCTCCCCCGAGGGAGGTCAGCGTACACCGCAAACTTGGCCGCTACTGGAACTTGCCCAGAAGACGCCCCACCCCGATGCTAGCCCGATGCGTCGCGCCTCGTTCACCGCTGCCCTCATCCTCGCGATCACCGCGCTATCGGCGTGTCGCAGCTCGACCAGCGGGGTGCGGCGGGTCAGCTCGGGCTCCGAACCGACCGTGGGCCGGCGTAGCGCTCCCAGCTTCGACGGCACGGTAGCCGAGCGCTGCGCGGCCTTGGAGCCGCTGATGCGAGAGGCCGCGGTGAGGCGCGGCATCGACGTGGGCCTCATCGCCGGCATCGTCCGGGTCGAGTCGACCTTCCGCCCCCACGTGGAGAGCCGCGCCGGCGCGATCGGGCTCATGCAGGTCATGCCCTCCAACGCCAGCCGGCTCGGCTGCGGTGATCTGCGGGAGCCCCGCGCGAACCTCGAGTGCGGGCTCGAGGTGCTGAGCCGGTTTCTCGACTACTACGACCACGACGTCGTGCTGGCGCTGTCCGGGTATAACTCCGGGCATCGGCGGCCAAACGCCGCCCGCCGGGAGTCGACGACGCCCGCGAACCTGGCCTACGTCGAGAAGGTCCTCGCGGCGCGCACCACGTATCTGCGCCGCGGCTGTAGCCCATGAACCCGGTCCTGGTCGCGGTCGGGCTGCTCTGCCACGGCGCAGACGCCGCCGGCGCGCCGCTCTATGTCGTGACCCGTCGACACGCCGACGCGGACCACCTCGCCGGCTCATGGGAGCTCCCGGGCGGCAAAGTGAACCCCGGCGAGCCGCCTGACGCCGCGCTCACCCGTGAGCTGCGCGAGGAGCTGGGGGTCGAGGTGTCGCGGCCTGAGCCGCTGACCTTCTCCTGGCACGCCTACGAGCAGCGGACCGTGTTGCTGCTCTTCTTCAGCGTCGAGACCACCGCCGAGAGCCCGCCGCCTGAGCCCCTGGGGTCCGCCGAGCTGCGGCTGGTGACCCGAGGCGAGCTGCTGGCGATGCGCTTCCCCGCCGCCAACGAGCCGCTGCTGGCGCTGCTCAGAGGCTGAACGCTGCTCAGAAGCTGAACCCGGCTCCGAGCCCGGCGGTGCCCGGCGCGAGCAAGGGCCCGACGTATTGCAGCTTCGGCACCGACGGCGCCCAGGCCGCGTCGGGATCCTCGACCTTCTGCAGCAAAAACCCCGCGACGCTCGTCCCCGCGCCGACGATGGTCAAGACGATGCCCACGTTTCGCAACGTCCGCACGTCCTTGGCCTCGCCGGCGAGGATCGTGCGATCCGACACGGATTTGCAGCCCGCGGCCTCACCACCAGCGCACTGCACGAGGGCGAGCTTGTCTTTGTACTGGAGGTGGAAGATGGCCGTCATCGCCCCGCCGCCCAGCGCCACGCCAGCGCCGGCCCAGCCGACCCAGCGCGTGTACCACGGCTTGTAGACGGCTGCTGGCGCCTCGGTGTCCACGCCGGCCATCAGCCGCGCCATGGCGGCCACGCGGTTATTGGAGACGACGTTCGGCTTCACATAGAGCGACTGCTGCCGGTCCACCTTCTGGTTGGCCACGTTGACGAGGTAGCCGTCGATGAAGGCGCGCCCGTCGTGATCCACGAGGCCGGTGACCAAGACGTAGTCGACGGCCAGCAGCGAGCCCACCCGCGACGCGAAGTCGGCGATCCGCCGCTGTAACGTCTTCTCGTCGGGCATCTCGAAACCGAAGCGCTCGTCGAAGGCGAGGGAGGTCTCGTAGTCGATGTCGATGCTCAGCTCCGCGGGGCGCTCGGCCTGGATGTTCACCTTGTGCGCCATGGACTCGCGGCCGCCCTTGCGCGCGGTCACGGTGACCGAGCCGGCGTAGAGCCCGTCGTAGGTCGCCGGAGTGCGCTGCTGTTGGAGCTTGCCGTTGATCATCACCTCGGCCCCGGGCGGCTCCGTGCGGACGGTCAGGGTGCCGTTACGCTGCGCGCCAAGCCGCCGGTAGGTCTCGCGGTAAAGGGCGACGATATCGGGGTGGTAGTCCTCCTCGGTCACCTTCGCCTCGTCACCGAAGGCCCGGATGATCTCCTCCATGATCTCGGCAGACTTCTCACGGTTGCCGTTGTCGAAGTGCGAGCGCGCGAGCAACATCTGGGTGCGGAAATACTCCCGGCGGACCTCTTGGCTGAGGTCGATGTTGTCCATCAAGAGCTTCAGCTCGGCCTTCGCCTTGGCCAGGATGTCGATGGCGGCCCGCGGGTTCGTGTAGACGAGCTCATCGCCCTCTTTCACCCACGCCTCGATCTGCTTCATCTTGCCTTCGGCCACGCGCTTGGACGACGCGGTCATCACCGACGCGATCTTCTTTTGGGCGTCGGCCCGCGTGAGGATGGCGTAGCGCTTCAGCTCCGCCATCTCGCTGGCGATGCGCTCGGCATACTCCGGCGTCTTGTCGAAGTCCTGTCCCTGCACATAGAGCTCGAGTACCGCCAGCGACGCTTCGAGGCCCTCGCCGGTCGCCCGGCCCTTGGCGGGTTCGGCCGCGGAGGCCGCCGGAGCGATGGACAGCCCGAACACCAACGCGCTGAGGCCGAGCGCCAGGGCGGAGGAGGTCCGGCGTGCAAGGCGCGAGCCCGCTGGGCCCGTCACGCCGCGGCGAGGGCAGCGCCCGTCGACACCGACCGCGCCAGCCCTGTGGCGGCGAGGATTGGGGGTTGGAATTCGGCTGCGCATGGACGCTCCTGCTGTCGGGTGTGCGGCGTGATTCGGTCGCAGCGCTCGATGGCGCGACACCCGCGGTGGTTTTGCATCGTATGCCGGGGTGGGGCGCTGTCAACTCGCGCAGGCGCCCACGCGCACAGGTGTCCCGTCACGCTGTCCCGGCCGGGACAGGTGTCTCGCGACACCATGGGACAGTCGGCCACGTAAGTGACTGAAATCACACAACACCAACACTGGCACGGTCGTTGCTGTGTGTCCTCGCACGGAGGTCACCATGTATGATTCGACACCCCAGGCGCGCGCCGGTGCGACCGTCGCCGCCGCGCTGCTCGTGGCCTTTGCGCTCAGCGCCTGCCGGCCAGCTCCCCCGCCGCTCCAGACGCCGCCGGGGCTGGGTGAAACGTTGATCCCAGGCCCCGGCTTGGCCGCCCTCAGGCGCCCGCCGCCGCGGCCTGACGACGCAGTCTGCACCGGCGAGCTGCGCCTCGCCGCGGCCATGCCAGACCCGGTGCTGGTCCCCGACCGCGACGGTGAGTGGCTCGAGATCCACAGTGACGCCCCCGTGCCGCTCGCCCTGGACGGTTGGACGCTCACCAGCGGCCGCTCGCGGCTGGCGCTCGATGGCCACAGCGTCGCACCGGGAAGCGCGTTCTGCGTCGGCGGCGCTCGGGCGGACGTGGCCACGGGCCGAATCCGCCTTCGCAACAACGACGGCGCCGTCGCGCTCGTCGACCCCTGCGGCGTGACCCGCTCCACGATGCGATGGCGGCGAGCCCCTCCCGGCGGCGTCGTCCGCGCGCCGCCGCCATGGGCGGTACGAGGCGACGGTCCCGCCCGGAGCGAACCGAGCGGGACCGTGGGTGGCTGCGGACAGACTTGAACTGTCGACCTGACGATTATGAGTCGTCCGCTCTAACCAACTGAGCTACGCAGCCATGTGCAGCCAGCCGTCTCGGCCTTGCGCCTCATAGCTATCCGGGTGCCCTTTCGTCAAGCCATTCAGGGAGACGAGCTTGCACAGGACAGCCGGACATCAACCCGGCCTCACAGGGTCAGGCCTCGTCCCAGCGCGAGGTGAGGCGCGCGCGCTTCGACTCCGCCGCGACCTCGGACTTCCGGGCCCGCAGCGACGCCAGCTCGCCCAGCAGCTTCCAGTAGTGTTCGACCAGAGTAGGCAGGTAGAGGCCCTTCACGAAGAAGGTAGGAGTTCTGTAGATGGGACGATCCGCATCATCCAAGCCAAAATCCGCGAGCAGGGTCCGCGCGTCACCCTCGATGGTGCGCACGACCTCCCAGACCCCGTCACATCCTATGAGGCTGCGCGTGTCGTCGGGCTCCGAGCCGCCGCGCGACCACAGAGTGTCGTCGGCCAGGGCCTCCATGATGCGCGCCCCCGCGCGGACGCCATCGTCGGTGCTGCGCCGCTTCAGCTCCTTCAACTGCTCGTCCGACAGCCCTTCGGCGACGTCGGTGCGGGCGAGGAAGCGGCGCTTGGCCTCGCGGCCCACGAAGAGCGGGAGGTCTTCGGCGAGGACGGAGCGAATCTGGTCCACCACTTGCTTGAAGCGCTGGTTACAGAGCGCGATCTGGTCGTCCAACTCTTTTACGGCGGCCTCAGTCACGGCGGCGCCCTCCAGGGTGTCCGGATGATGGGGCTGGTATACAACCCGCCCGATCGGCGGGCAACCTGCCGTTCAGGTCGCGCCTCAGAACGACTGGCCGACGCTCGCGCTGACCGTGACGGGCGGCACGCGCTTGGGGACATCGCCACCGACCAAGACAGGCACGGCGGCGTCGACGCCGAAGACCATCGGGGTCACGCCGCCGACCACATAGTGGAAGCGGAAGCCGTAGCCGACCCCCAACGAGAAGGCTGCCGAGCGGAAGGTCTGCCCCGGTGTCGCGCCGAGGAGGGCACCGTCGATGAAGAGCACGCCATCGATGCCGTGAACGAACGCCAGGTGCAACGCCGAGATGGAGACGTCGCGCGTGAGGCGGTGGCGCCACTCCAGCGTACCGGCCAGCCGCAGCTCCCCGGTGCGGGCGAAGGTGGCCAGCGCGCGCACGGCCCCTGGGCCGCCGATCCCCAGGGTCTCAGACGAGGATATCTCGCCCAGCAGGATGTCGGCGCGGAACACGCCGGCCAACGTGTGCCGGCCCCCCACCGGGACGAGTCTACCGAGCAGGCCGAAAGCGGCGAAGCCGAGATCGCTCGCTCCATCGCGTGTCGCGAGCGTGGGCCCGAAGGACAGTCCGCGCGCGACCCCAGCGCGCGGGTCGGTGCGGCTGCGAAAAGTGAGATCTCCTACGATGGCCCGCAAGCGAAGCCCGAGCCCGCTGCCCGCGGCGCCGCTCGGCTTCAGCCACGCGATGGACGCCCCGACCCCAAGCGCCATGCGCCTCCGGTTCGGCACGACTTTGGGGCCCAGGCCGCGGAGCCAGTCGACGGAGACGCCCGTGCGTCGCTCCAAATCGAACCCACTCAGGCGGATCGTGTGGTCGATGTCGGCGTCGCGACGAACGAAGCCGGCGATGGCTGTGTCCACTCGGCCCGTCGCGCTGTTGAGCGCGACGGCGAACCCATCGAGCAGCGCGCGCCATCCTGGGTGCGTGAGGTTGTCGGCGCGCGGGTCCACGGGTCGCCCGAGATCGGACTCGTCCACCCGCCGCCGAGGATCGACCACCACGCGGGGTCGGCGCGCGACCGAGCGGACGCGCACGGTGATCTCGGGCTGGTCGACCACGGCGCTGGCCTGGGCCGGCTCGCTCCCGCGGCCGTCCACGTGGACGGTGATCCGTTCGGGCGGGTTGGGCGGCCCCTCGACCCGAACGTCGACATCCACGAAGGGGCCCCGCGAGTCCGCGCCGCGGCGCACGCCACTCACCGCGTAGTTCCGAGGCGGTGTCCCCCGATCCCACGCCTTCAGCCACGCCATGTCGACGCCGGCCCCGTATCGGTGCAGCGCGTCGGTCAGCGAGGTCCCGCCGGCCACCGCGGTGGCGATCGCCGCCGTGCGGTCGGGGCCCAGGCGGTCCAGGAGCTTCTCCCGCCACAGGCGCCCGGTGGGCCGCAGATGGGAGAAGAGCTCTACGCTGTCGCGGAACCGATCGGTGTCGTCTGGTCCTCGGAAGAACGCGGATTCAAACGGGATCTGGGGGGCGGTCAGCACGTCGTCGACCTGCGCGACGAAGCTGCCTTTGGCGAGCAGCTCGCGGGCGCCCACGTGGCTGCCGTACTGGAAACGCTCCCACCGGTCGGTGAGGTCCACGGCCACCAGGTCCACCGTCTGGTCCGCCCTGCTCGCCTCGGCGCGTGGGGCCACGGTGGCTTCGGCGAGCAGGGCGGCGGTCGCACGGACCAGCGGGAGCCGGTGGAACTTTCGGATCGGCTCATAGGGGGTCACGTCGAAGGCGCGGTCGCTCACCAGGATCATGCCCGGCGCGGTGCGGGCGATGAAGCGCCTCAGGGGCGCCTCGGCGCAGAGCGTCAATGCCGGCACCGTGAGCCCCTCGCGGGCCAGGAAGCCCAGAGCGGCCCCCACGGTACCGAGGGTCTGCGCGTGCACATCGATAAGCCCGAGGTCGTAGAGGTCGTCCGGCCCTCGCATCCCACGTCGCTTGCGCCGGTGGACGAACACGACCTCCCCGTGCGGCGTCGCGAGGCGGCTGACCTGGTGTCGCGTGTAGAGCAGGAGCGCGACCCGCCGCGCGGCGCCGTGCCCGACCTCCTGTGGACTACCGCCGGGCGGCAGCGCCGTCAGCCTGCCGTTGACCACCGCGAGAGCACCTCGGGTGCCCTCCCAGGCGAGCCGGAGGTGAAAGGCCAAGGCGTCGGGCGGGAGGTCCGCGCGAAAGCGGGCGCCCTCCAAGGGGGGCGGGCGTGGAAAGAAGCCGCCGTCCAAAGTGAGCTGGCCCGCGTCGCGACCAAAGGGCCCAAAACGCCGAGGTATCTTCGTGTCAAACGCGATCTCGACGACCGCGTCCTCCCCGGCCGGGACGCGGCCAGCGAGGTGGACGCGAAAGAGCGTCGTCTCGATGCGCTCCATCTTCAGCGCGACCCCGGCGCCATCAGTCGCGCCCTGAAGCTCCATGCCCGCGGGCTGAAACCCGACCGGGAAGAGGCGGGGCTCGTCCACCTCGTCCATCTCCGGCGGCGGCGCGCGGAGACGCTCGGGGAAAGCCCACACGTCCACGTGGTCCAGCGGCGCCGTCTCCGAGGCGCGCACCGTCAGCCGGACCCGACCGGTGACGTGGCTCAGGTCGCGGGCCACGACGACGTCCACGTCGGCGCGGACCCCGGGCCGCCTCTCGGCCGCGCGGGCCGCATCCGAATATCCGAGGCCCGATGCGCAAGTGAGGAGACAGAGCCCCATCAGTCGAGCCGCCGGGCGACCCACCCACCTCGGGACCAAGCGCACCCCCCTTTGAGACCGCCGATTGTCGTGACCTCGCCCGCCCAGCGCAAGCCGGCGGCGGGCCTGGCGCCACCGTGGCGGACCTGGCGCAGCCGTGACGGACCGTGGCGGACCGTGGCGGACCGTGGCGGACCGTGGCGGGCGGAGGTGGCCCGCGACGCCCCACGCGGGCGCCCGGATCCGCGACCGTCAAAGGGGTGATCTAGCGCGGGTGGCCGCGAGCGCTGCGGGCTGCGGGGCTCCGTCGCAGCGGTCTCGAGCGGGCTGGTCGGCTACCTTGACCCTGGCGCGAGCGCCCGACTACAGTTGACGCCGGTTCGACCCGTATTCCGAAGACCTGAAACTGGCCGTCCGGACACCAAGCCGCGTGAGGCGGCATGCGCGGGGGCGCGGGAGGAGTCGACATGGCGACGCGACGCGGGGCTTCTGGCTTCACCCTTATCGAGCTGATGGTCACCGTGGTGATCATCGCCATCCTCGCGGCAGTGGCGGTGGCTTCGTACACGCGGTTCAAGCGCTCGGCGCGGCAGACCGAGGGGATCGCGGCGATCAATGACATCCGCATGAAGCAGGACACCTTCTACAACACCTACTCGCGCTATGTGTCGTCGACCACCGACGAGGACACCTACGAAGGCAGCCTGCTCACCACTGGCACAGGTGCGAGCATGTACTCCTGGGACGTGGTGTGCCCCGACCCGGACAACGCGTGGTGCAACCTGGGGTTTCGCCCGCCGCTCACGCAGATCGATGCTTCGACCAACGCCTCGTACTTCCGCTACCTGACCATGGGCTGGGCGCCTGGCGTGACGGCCCCGGACGCCATCGCCGATCCGACCCAACGCTGGCTGCTCATCCGCGCTGTGGGCCTGCCCGAAAATAAGACCCTCGACGGAGACTGTACGCGACTTCAGTGGTCGAACGAGGGCAACGAGGTCTTCACGTTCCGCCGTGAGGACTGCGGCAACTAGTCGACCTGCCGCGGGGGTTCGGCGTCGCGTGCACCTCATCCGCCCGCCAGGCAGGCGGTCAGGCGACGGGCGCGTTCGGGCGGCCTCCCCTTCGACGAAGAACCGAGCGGCCACCGGTTCGGCGCTTCGATCGGCTGCCGGGATACCGCCTTGGGGGGCTGGGCGGGTGCTCAGTCCTTCTCGTCGTCGTCGTCGTCATCGTCGTCATCGACTTCGATCTCGATGTCCTCGATATCCGACATGTCGACGTCGTCGTCCATGTCGACGTCGATGCCCAGCTCGTCCTCGTCTCCGTCTTTCCCGCGCGCGTCCGAGCTGGCCTTCTGGCGCAGCTTCTCAGCGATGCGGCGGCGACGCGCGGCGGGATCCTCTTCCTCGCGGCGGACGACGACCCGCTCCTTGGCCCCGTCGCCGGTGCCGGCTTGGCGCACGACCATCTTGTCCAGGGAGACGACCAGCTCAAAGGCCTTGTCCAGGTTCATCTGCGCCTGCTCGACGTGCTTGGTGTGCAGGAAGAAGCGGCGTGACTTCGGCACCTTACGGTCGCCCGGATAGGTCACGATGATCTGACCCAACGCGATGCTCAGCTCGTAGGTCTCCTGCTCAGCGATGAACTCGCGGAACTGTTGGACCTCGAAGCGGCCGTCGCGGCGAGGCTTCGCCGAAAAGCGCATGGTCGGCGGGTTGCGCTCCAGGGTGTAGGAACGGCACTCCGAGGCCTGCGAACACCCGGCGAGCGGGTCATCGCCGCGCTGTAGCGGCTGGCAGGTCCGAATATTCTCCCAGGTTCCGAAACACGCGAAGGCACCGGGCGCACCGGGCTCGAGTGCGATCGGCTGGAAACGTGTTCCACCGCCGAGCAAGACTGACACGCGACCTCCTAACGGCCTTGGGACGCGGTTGCATATACGAATGACGGGTGTCGAGCAAGCTCGGGCTCATTCCCCGCCGCAGCTCGGCGCCGGCCTGGTCGCGTCTGGCGACCTCGGGGTCAGGGCGCGGTCAACGCACACATGCCCGGGTCGTCTACCCCGAACCGGAGCAACCCCGCGG
>CAZNZH010000045.1:8043-13565 GCA_964577445.1 uncultured Myxococcales bacterium | reverse complement strand
ACTGTGCTACGTCTTCAGGCTTTCTCAACCTCTTGACGTCTTATTCCTCCCTAAACCTCTCCGGCCTTGTTTCATGCCGGTAGCGCCCCTGGGCTTCTACCTTCAGAGGATTCCCCTCTCCGTTAGCGAGGAGCACCTTTCGGTCTCCTTGCCCCTCCTGCCGTTCATCCGCGGATCCTCAGACCGTTGGCCGCGACTTCAGGGGTTTTCGCACCCGGTGAGTCCGTTGCGATCGAACCGGTGTTACCCGGGACCCGACGCTCGTGCCTCTCTTGGCTTTATTCCCTTCGAGGTCTTCACCTCGACATTCTCGGCAACCCTTGCGGGCGCCTCCTCTCATGGGCTTCGGCACAACGCCCGACGGCGAACCGTCCATCGTCATGCCTGCTCTGCAGAGTTTCAAAGAACCGCCGAGGCGCTGGCTCTCTTTCGAGAGCTGCATCCCTCCGTGGGCTTTCCGTCCTTGCCCGAGGCCCGCCGAAGCGAGCGCCGGTTTCGGACACCCTCCGTCAGCGCTCCGTGCGCCAACCGATGAGCAGAGGTTGCCCTCTCCGGTAGCAGAGCGCAATCACTTTTATTCAAAAAGATCTTGTGGAAACCGATGAAACCAATACTCTCGGCCGTTTCGCGCCGTTGTCCACAAGGTTTCCACAGCCCCCTGTGGAGCGTTCAAAACGGGTCGAGTCGGATCGCGATGGGCGTAAGCGCCTGAACTTGCTCACGATCCGCCCTGTGCGCTCCACGATCCGACCCGGCGCTCCCCGGGCTCAGTGCTCCCAGGCGGTGTTGCCCAGGCCGCCGCCCTTGGACACCAACATCTGGTAGCGGCCGTCGGCGCTCATCAGATAGACGCCGCTGCCGCCCGCGCGGGTGGAGATAAACGCGATGTAGCGGCCGTCGGGGCTCCAGGAGGGGTCCTTGTTGGCGCCCTGGTCCTGGGTGAGGCGCTCGATGCCGCCGCCCTCGGTGACCGTGAAGATGTCCGACGCGCTGCCATCCATCGCGGCGAAGGCGATTTTGCCGTCGGGGCCCCAGTCGGGCGCGTAGTTGTAGTCGCCGGCGAAGGTAACCCGCTGCTGGCCGCCGCCCCCCACGCTCATGACGTAGATCTGCGGGCCCCCCGCGGCCGACGAGACGAAGGCCACCTTGGTGCCATCGGGAGAGAAGCTCGGGGCCACCTCGTCCGCGGCGCTGTTGGTGAGGTTGCGGATCACCGAGCCGTCTTTGGCCAGCAAGTAGAGATCGGACTGGCCGCCATAGGCGATGGACGCCACCAGCGAGCCGCCGTCGCGGCTGACCGCCGCCTTTCGGTAGTGGCCCTGGTCGCTGGAGAGCTTCTTTTTGCCGAAGTAGATGTCGGGCTTGCCGGCGAGAAAGGACGTGTAGAGCACGCCGCCGAAGCCCCAGCTCGGCAGCATATTGATGGAGCCGTTGGAGACCAAGCCGCCCCGGTTGAAGCCGTCCATGTCCATGATCCCGATGGCTTTGACGCCCGGCCCGACGCGGCTTGAGAACGCGATGCGCGTGTCGAAGACGCCGGGGGTGCCGGTGATCGCTTGCAGCACGCCGTTGGCGAACTGGTGGACGACGCGGCGCAGGTCTTTTTCGCGCACGTCGCGGTGGCTCTGGCCCGCGACCGGCATCAGCGCGCGGGAGGTGACGTTGAACAGACGCAGCTCGACCTTGTAGGGGGCGGGCCCGTCGATGCGCGACTTGATGAGGAAGCGGGCGCCGGTGTTGGTCCAGTCGTTGTACTTGGGGTCATCGACCGTCTCGGTGCTCGCGTCGACGAGGTAGCTACGCGGCGGCAGCACGTTGAAGAAAAATGAGAGCAGCATGTCCCGGCGCAGGATCTCGGCGACCGAGCCGCAGACCGCGCTCGACGCGCCGAAGCAGAGGGTGTCGGGGATGGCCATCGGCTCCAGGCCGGGGCCGACGATGACGTGCAGCGAGCTGTCCTCATCTTCGGCGACGGGCTCCGCCCACGCGGGCGCCGAGAGGGCGCAGATCGAGGCGGCGGCGAGCAGTGCGCGTACCAGTGACATGGGCGGAGACCTCCAGGTGGACTTGTGAGCTCAAGGCGCGCGCTCCCCGACATATGAACAGCGCGGGCCCCGCCACCGATTCCGCATGGTCCATGGACACGGGCTTCGGCTCAAGAAAAGCGGGCTTTCGCCGCCGCCGCGGCGGGCTTGAATCCACCGTGGGGGCCGAGCACCGTGAGTTGCGCCAGCGGGGTGCTTGGTGCCAAATGGAACAGCAACCCAATGGTGCGGGAGGTCAGCAGATGCAGCGGCGCAACGATTTTCGACGGCGGGGGCTGAGCCTGCTGGCCGCGGTGGCGCTGCTGCTGAGCCCGCTGCCGGCTGAGGCCAGGCCGAAGAAGCCGGCGCCTGTCGCGGACGCGCCCGCGGCGCCGACCACTGGCACGGTCTCCATCTCCTCGACCACGACCGGCGCGCAGATCGAGCTGGACGGAAAGCCGATCGGCACGGTCCCGCTGCCCGGCCCTGTGACCATGGAGGCTGGCGAGCACTCGATTCGGGCGCATCTGCGCGGCTGGTCGGGTTACACCGACACCTTCCAGGTCGAGGCGGGCGGCGAGGTCGAGCTGGAGGTGGATCTGGTGCCGGTCGCCGGCATCCTGCGGGTGACGACCGCCGAGCCGGGCGCCAGCGTCGCGGTCGGCGGGAAAGCGCTGGGCGTGACGCCATTCGACCAGGACGTGGCGCTGGGGAAGGTGACGCTCACCGTGTCGCGGCCTGGGTATTTCGACAACGTGCGCGAGCTGACGCTCGAGGCGGGCAAGGCGTACGACATCGCGGTTCAGTTGGTGGCGCTGCCGCCGGAGACGCCTAAGGTGACGCAGCGGTGGTGGTTTTGGACGCTCATCGGCGTCGCGGTGGTGGGGGGCGCGACCGCGGCCATCGTGGCGACGACCAGCGGGGGAAGCTCCGGGCCGCCGACTCCCGACGGGGTCCTGGCCATCCCCTAAAAAAGGGGGCGGGCGCTCGGGGGATCAGGCGGCGCGCGGAGGCCTTCGCTGTGGCGCCTGCACGGCTGGGCAACCGCCGCAGCCGTGGGCGTCGGGGATGCGGCGGCGCACCCAGAGGGCGAAGAGCACGCCGAGGACGACCAGGCCCACCGCGATGGGGTCCTGGGCGGTCAGGTACCAGGACGCGAGCATCAGGCACCTCCCGTGCCGAGGCCGAACGCGGTGCCGACCTGGTAGACGACGACGGCGGCCAGCCAGGCCAGCACCGTCATGTAGGTGAACGTAAACACGGGCCAGCGCCACGAGCGCGTCTCGCGACGGATGGCCGCCAAGGTCGCCATGCACTGGCTGCACAGCGCGAAGAAGATCATCAGGGAGAGCGCTGTCAGCGGCGTAAACGTGGGCTCGCCGCCGGGGCCCCTGGCGTCGCGCAGCCGCGCGCGGAGGCCGCCCTCGGCGTGGCTGCCCTCGAGCTCGGCGAGGTCGAAGTCGCCGGGGTCGACGTCGCCGGCGCTGTAGAGGATGCCGAGGGTCGGGATGATCAGCTCGCGGGCGGGGAAGGCCGCGAGGATGCCGACGCTGACGCGCCAGTCGAAGCCGGCCAGGGCGAAGACGGGCTGGATGGCGCGGCCGGCGCTGGCGAGCCAGCTCTGCTCGAGGTAGGCGGTGTTCTCGGCGGCGTCCAAGACCGCGATCTGCGCGGCGCCGGCGGGGGATTCGGGGGCCGTGACCGCGGCGCGCTGGGCCTCGAAGCCGTCGTGGATGGCCGCCGGGCGCGGGTAATAGCTGAGCAGCCAGATGATGAGCGCGGTGGCGAAGATGACGGTGCCGGCCAAGACGAGGAACTCCCGGGTGGCGATCCAGACCTGGCCGGCGATGACGCGAAGCGAAGGACGCTGGTAGACTGGCAGCTCCATCATCAGAGGGGAGTGCGGTCCGCGCAGAACTGTGCGACGCAGCATCCACGCGGTGAAGGCCGCCACGACGATGCCCATGACATAGATCGAGAAGAGCACGACTCCGGCGGCGGCCGGGGCGAAGAACGCGCCGATGAGGACGACGTAGACCGGCAGGCGCGCCGAGCAGGACATGAGCGGGGCGGTGACGATGGTGGCGATGCGGTCGCGCTCGTCGGCGATGATGCGGGCGGAGAGGATGCCGGGGACCGCGCAGGCGAAGGAGCTGGCCATGGGCACGAAGCTGCGGCCCGACAGCCCCACGCGAGAGAGCGCCCGGTCGAGGAGGAAGGACGCGCGGGCCATGTAGCCCGAGGCCTCCAAGAGCGAGACCAGGGCTATCAACATGATGATCTGGGGCAGAAACACGACGATGGAGCCGACGCCGTTGACGAGGCCGTCGACGAGGAAGGACTGGACCGCGCCGTGGGGGACGAGGCTGGCGATGGCGTCGCCGATGACGCCCTGCCCCGCCTCGATGGCGGTGATGAAGGGGTCGGCGCCGCTGAAGATGAGCTGGAAGATGCCGAAGACGATGACGCCGAGGATGGGGAGGCCCAAGATGGGGTGCAGCAAGACGGCGTCGATGCGGTCGGTGCGCGAGTGGGTGATCTGGTCGGCGTTGGGCTGGACCGCGCGGGCGATGGCGTCGGGTGACAGCGCCCGGGCCGCGGTCGGGATGGTCAAGCCGGCGGCGGCGATGGCCGTCAAGAGCGCGACCTTACCGGCGCCGGTGGCGGCGTTGACCTCGATGACCGGGACCTGGAGCTCGCGGCCGAGGGCCGCGGCGTCGACCGGGCGCCCCTCCCGGGTCGCGACGTCGTTTTTGGTCAGGGCGACGACGACCCGGAGGCCCAGGGTCATGATCTCTTCGAGCAGCTTGAGCTCGACGGTGAGCTTGCAGGCGTCGATGGCCACGCAGACCACGTCCGCGCGGCCGGCCTGCCCGCCGCCGCGCAGAAACTCGACGGCGACGGCCTCGTCGGGGCTGATCGTGTGCAGTGAGGCGATGCCCGGGAGGTCGACGAGGCGCATCAGGACGTCGTGGTGGACGACGTGGGCCTCCGTGCGCTCGACGGAGCTGCCCGGGAAGTTCACCGGCTTCTGAATCGACCCGCTGAGGTGCATCAACAGCGAGGTCTTGCCTGCGTTTTGGCGGCCTGCGAGGGCGACGACCAGCGCGGGCCTGGGCCGGGGGATCGCCCGCGGCCCGGACTCCGAGACGGGCGCTGTCATGGGGCGACCGCCGCGGGGCAAACGAAGACGCGGGCGGCCTCGCTCTTTCGCAGCGCCAGGCGAAAGCCGCGCAGCCGGTACTGGATCGGGTCGCCGAAGGGGGCCCGGCGGACGACGTCGACGCGCGTGCCGGGCCAAAACCCGTGATCGATGAGCCGGCGCGCCAGCACGTCGCCGCCGTCGACGCGGACGACCTCCGCGCTCGCGCCGGGGCGCAGAGACGCGAGCGAGACAGGTTCGTGCGACAAGTTGGGCATCAGGCTCCGTCAGGCGACAGGAGCAGGCTATTGAGAACGAGTTTCAAAAGCAAGGATGGAACACCAGCCCGAGATCAG
>CAZNZH010000045.1:0-7943 GCA_964577445.1 uncultured Myxococcales bacterium | reverse complement strand
AAGCGCCAGCCCGAGGGCAGAAGCGCCAGCCCGAGGGCAGAAGCGCCAGCCCGAGGGCAGAAGCGCCAGCCCGAGATCGGCCGCGTTCACACCGAGGGGCGGCGAGGTTCGTCAGGGGCTCACCCAGTCGCGCGGCTGGCGCAAGACGGCCAGCAGCGCGGCTTCGGGGCTGTCGGGCGCCGGCCGGGGGTCATAGTCCCAGCGCGCCAGGGGCGGCAGGGACATGAGGATCGACTCGATGCGGCCGTCGGTCTCGAGGCCGAAGCGGGTGCCGCGATCGTAGACGAGGTTGAACTCGACGTAGCGGCCGCGGCGCTGGAGCTGCCAGGTGCGCAGGGCCTCGTCGTAGGGTGTGCCCGCGCGGCGCTCGGCGATGGGGAGCCAGGCGGGCAGGAAGGCGCGGCCGGCGTCCTCCCAGAAGGCGACGCGGGACTCGGGGTCGTGGGTGGCGTCGGGGCCGAGGTGGTCGAAGAAGAGGCCGCCGACGCCGCGGGTCTCGCCGCGGTGCTTGATGTGGAAGTAGCGGTCGCACCAGGCCTTGAAGTGCGGATAATACTCGGGATCGTGGCGATCGCAGGCAGCCTTGAGCGTCTGGTGGAAGTGGCGGGCGTCCTCTTCGTAGAGCACGTAGGGCGTGAGGTCGGCGCCGCCGCCCAGCCACCAGATCGCGCCGCGCTCGATGTAGCGGAAGTTGGCGTGGACCGTGGGGACGTGGGGGTTGCGGGGGTGGAGCACCAGCGAGATGCCCGTGGCGGAGAAGGTGGCGTCGTCGCCGGGCAGCTCGGCCACCAGGGCGGCCGGGAGCGCGCCGTGGACGGCCGAGAAGTTCACGCCGGCTTTCTCGAGCAGGCGGCCGCCCTCCAGCACCCGGGTGCGGCCGCCGCCGCCGCCGTCGCGCTCCCAGAGGCTCTCTTGGAAGCGGGCCTCGCCGTCGGCGGCCTCGAGGGCGGCGCAGATGGTGTCCTGGAGGGCTCTGGCGGCGGCTTGGCAGCGCTCTTTCATGGCGTCGAGCCTGACCCTCGGCGGTGACGCGCGTCAACGGACGATTTCACACGCGGACAGGGGCGGCGATCACGCGCTGGCGGCGGCGTCGCGGCGGGCGGCGTCCTCGTCGACCGTGAGCATCAGGGCCGTGCCGAGGACGAAGAGGAGGCCGACGGCGAGGAGGGCGTAGCGCTGGTTGCCGGTGGCGCGGCTGACGGCGCCGAAGATGAGGGGGCCCAAGACCGCGGAGAACTTGCCGGCGACGGCCTTGAAGCCGAAGAGCTCGCCGGCCTCGCCCGCGCTGGCGACGGCGGCGAGGAAGCCGCGGCTGGCGCTCTGGGTGGCGCCCATGACGAAGCCGACGGCCAGGGCGATGCCCCAAAACGTGGTCTTCTCGGTGACGAAGGCGGCGGCGACGACGACCGCGCACCAGACGATCAGGGTCAGGATGATCGTGCGGGCGTGGCCGATGCGGTCGGCGAGGAGGCCGAGGCTGAAGGCTCCGATGGCGCCCGAGATCTGGACGACGCCGAGGAGGATGAGCACCTCGGTCTGGCCGAAGCCGAGGGTCGTGGTGGCGTAGAGGGCGGCAAAGGCGATCGTGGTGGCGACGCCGTCGTTATAGAGGAAGAAGGCGAGGAAGAAGCGCGACAGCGAGCGGCTCTTGCGGATGCGGCGGAAGGTGGCGGCCAGGGAGGCGAGGACGCCGGGGCCGCCTTTGGGGGCGCGGGGGGCGCGGTCGCGGACGAGGATGAAGAGCGGGAGGGAGAAGACAAACCACCAGGCGGCGACGATGAAAAAGACGGGGGTGAGGAGGCCCTTGGCGGCGAAGGCGGCGGCCAAGGCGAGGCAGAAGAGGCTGCCGAGGTAGCCGGAGGCCCAGCCGATGCCGGACCAGCGGCCGATCTCGGCGTGAGCGGCGATGGAGGGGAGCAGGGCGTCGTAGAAGACGAGGCTGCCTTCGAAGCAGAAGTTGGCGATGACGAGGAGCGTCAGGGCGAGGGCGATGTCGCCGGGGTTGAGGATGGCGAGGCCGGCGGTCGCGAGGACGCCGGTGAGGGTGTAGGCGAAGAGGAGCTGCTTTCGCCAGCCGAGGCGGTCGGCGACGGTGCCCATGAGGGGGGAGCTGAGGGCGACGAGGAGCATGGCGGTGGAGATGCCGTAGCCCCAGAGCTGGTCGGCGCGGCCGGCGGGGGCGTCGGGGCCGACGATGACGCCGGCGAAGTAGAGCGGGAAGACGGCCGTGATGATGACGAGGGCGAAGGCGGAGTTCGCGACGTCGTTGAGGGCCCAGGCGATGCGTTCGCGCAAGGGGGCTGAGGTGGCGAGGTTCAATGGGGGCTCCGGGGGGGCGGGTCAGGCGCGGGCGTGGATCCAGGCGCCGCGACGCCAGACGTGGGCGAAGACGAGGGTTTGGATGAGGCGGTAGGCGAGCTGGACCAGCCAGATGCCGAGCAGGCCGGTGTGGAGGACGGGGCCGGCGAGCCAGGCGGCGGGGAGAAAGACGCCCCATTGGAGGATGACGGTGATGCGCATGACCGTGCGGGAGGCGCCGGCGCCGAGCAGGGCGTTTTGGAGGACGGTGCCGAGGGCGTCGGTGGCCAAGAAGGCGCCGGTGAGGCGCAGCGGGAGGCGGGCGATGGCGATGGTGTCGGGGTCGTGGATGAAGGCGGAGAGGAGGAGGTCGGGGGCGAGGACCATGGGGAGGCCGAAGAGGAAGAGGACGACGGCGGCGGTGCGGACGACCTCCCAGCCCCACTGGGTGGCGCCGGCGGGGTCGCCGCGGCCGAGGGCTTGACCGACGAGGGAGGCGGCGGCGAGGCCGAGGCCCATGGCGGGGAGGATGGCGACGAGCATGACGTTGATGAGGACGTTGGCGGCGGCGAGCTCGGGGGTGCCGACGCGGCCGATGATGCCGAAGAGGACGGTCATGCCGGTGGCGAAGGCGAGGAGCTGGACGCCGGAGGGGACGGAGAGGCGGAGCATGGTGGTGAGGGTCTCGCGGTCGGGGATGCCGGCGAGGAAGCCGCCGTCGCGGGCGTGGCGGAGGCCCAGGTAGAAGTAGGTTCCGGTGCCGATCCAGGTGGCGAGGGCGGTGCCGAGGCCGGCGCCGGTGGCGCCCATCTGGGGGAAGCCGAGGGCGCCGAAGATGAGCAGGTAGTTCAGGGCGATGTTGCTCACGTGCATGATGAGGAGGGTGCGGAGGTAGATGCCGGGGCGGCTGACGCCGTTCCAATGGCCGCGGAAGGCGTAGTTCATGCCGACGGCGGCGACGGCGAGCATGCGGACCTGGACGTAGGGGATGCCGACGGCGGCGACGGGGGCGTCGGGGGCGATGAGGGGGAAGAGGGTCGGGGTGAGGAGGATGACCAGGGCGCTGACGGGGAGGCCGAAGGCGAGCGCGGCGAGGAGGCCGCCGTTGAGGGGGCGGGCAGCGATGTCGAGGCGGCCCTCGCCGACGCGGCGGGCGGCCATGGCTTGAACGCCGCTGCCGAGGCCCATGATGAAGGCCTGGGCCATGAAGGTCGCGAAGCTGCCGATGCCCACGCCCGCGAGGGCGGCGTCGCCGAGGCTGCCGACCATGGCGGTGTCGACGAGGTTCAGGACGTTTTGCGACACCATGCCGCCGATGATGGGCAGGCCGAGCGTCAGGATCTCGCGCAGGCGGTCGCGGGGGATGAGCAGGCGGGGGCGCGCGGCGGCTGGCAGGCCGCTCATGAACGCGGGCCGAGGTGCCGGACCGCACGCCAGGCGCGGTGGATCTCGGTGCCGCGAAAATCCTCGGGGATGGTGCGCGCGGTGATCTCCTCGACGTCGCAGCCCGAAAACCCTGATGGATCCAGGGAAAAACCGCGGCGATTGGTCGAGAAGTAGATGACGCCGCCGGGGCGCGTCAGGGCGATGACGTCGCGGAGCAGCCCGACGTGGTCGCGCTGAAGATCCAGGGTGCCCTCCATGCGCTTGCTGGTGGAGAAGGTCGGGGGGTCGCAGACCACGAGGTCGAAGGGCGGGACGCGGCCCGGGGCGTGGCGCAGCCATGCCAGCACGTCGTCGCGGACCATGGCGTGGGCGTGGGTGTCGAGGCCGTTGTGGCGCAGGTTCGCCTCGGCCCAGGCGAGGTAGGTCGCCGACATGTCGATGCTGACGCTCTCGCGGGCGCCGGCCGCCGCGGCGTGGGCGGTGAAGGCGCCCGTGTAGCTGAAGAGGTTGAGCACGCGCTTGCCCGCGGCCTCCGCCGCCACCATGCGGCGGGTGTCGCGATGGTCGAGAAACAAGCCCGTGTCGAGGTAATCGGTGAGGTTGACCAGCAGGCGCAGGCCGAACTCCTCGACCGCGAAGCGCTCGCCGCTGTCACCCTGGCGCTCGTACTGGCTTGAGCCCTTCTGGCGCTGCCGGAGCTTCGTGTAGACGCGCTCGCCGGCCACGCCGAGGGCCTCGCCTGCTGCCGCCGCGAGCCGCGCGAGGTCACGGTCGCCGGCGTCGCCGTCCGCGCGCCGCCGCGTCACGAACTCGGAGATGAGCAGCCGCCCGTCGTACCAGTCGATGGCCAGGGGGATCTCGGGGATGTCGCGGTGATAGACGCGCCAGGCCGTGATCCCTTGGCGCCGTGCCCAGGGGACCAGCGCCCGCTGCCGCTTCCGCAGCCGGTTCGCCAGCATCTCCGCCTGGCGCTCGACGCGCTCGGTGTCATCCACCCGGTCAACGGCCACGCCGCCTCCCCACACCGGACGGCCCGCGCACGAACCGACGCCTGCGGGTCCGCGACGCGGCTGGTGGGCCGGCTCGGTCGGACTGGGCGCCCTCGCCGCCGCACGCGCTGAGCGCGACGTCGACCGCAGGTGCAACGCGGGGCAAGGCGTTCATGGCGCGACTCCGTTGGAGATACGCCGATTGTATCGCCAGCGCGCGCCGACAACCAGCCCGATCCGGTCACGGTCCCGGGGCGGTGGCGGTCGATTCGACCAGCCGGGACATGGCGGCGGCGAGCTCGCGGTAACGCTGCGCGCCCAGGGCGTAGTCCGTGGCCGGCGGCTCGGGAGCGTCCGCCACGCGGAGATCCCACGGCGCGATCAACACCCGCACCCGCCCCTTCCCGACGCGCCCGACCAGCCAGAAGAGCGCCTCGATGGCCTCGTCCCCTACCGCGACGCAGCCCACCGACGCCGAGCCGCCATGGAGGAAGATGTCGCCGCCGAGATCCTCGCGTCGCTCCACCCGCGCGGCCTCCCGGTCGAGGGCGTTCGGGTAGTCGATCCCCAGGGACAGGTGATAGCGGCTGTTGGGGTTCAGCACCCGAACCCCATAGATGCCCTCCGGGACCTGCTCGTCGCCCTCGCGCAGCTTGGGCCCCCGGTGGCCGCTGGCGCCCAGGACGGGCATCCGGTGGACGAGCACCGGTCGACCACGCTCGCCGGGAGCCCAGATCTCGAGCTGGCGCTCCTCCTTCAACACCAGCAGTTTCAGGTGCCGGGGCGGAAAGGACGCGCCCGCGCCGGCGAACCAACCGCGGACCACGTCGCCCACCGGGGCCTCGAGCGCGTCCATCGCCTGCGCGAGGCTCACCCGCCCCGAGGGACGCGACAGCGGACACGCCGGCGGCGCGCTCGCGATGGTGAGTGAGGACACGAGCGTGACGACGGCGAGGCGGATGACGGGGCTCATGACAGAGGAGGACGCGCGGCGACGCGTTTCGATTTCCCCGGCCGGCGCGCGCCTGTTTCAGGCCGCTCCCGCTCCGTGGTAGACGATCGTCTCGCGCCTGCCACCGGAGCCCGCCGCCATGTCGACCACCCCGCCCCCGCCCCGCGGCCTGCTGGGCTTCTTGCGCCGCACCATCGCGCCGCTGCTGCTCATCGTCCTGTGCCCGCCAACCGTCATCCTCATGTGGCACACCAACGTGGCGCTGGAGGGCTCGTTCGCGCGCCTCGGCCAAGAGTTCGCGAGGTCGGGCTTCTTTGAGACCCTGTGGTCGGTCTGGGAGCCGGTCTTCTTCGGGACCCCCGCCGCCTGGACCCTCATCGGCGTCTTCGCGGCGTTTCAGCTCGCCCTGATGCGCCTGCTGCCCGGCGCGCGCTTTGAAGGCCCGGTCACCCCCGCCGGCAACATCCCGGTCTACAAGGCCAACGGCGTCGCGGCCTTCGCCGTGACCATGGCCACCTTCGCCGTCTGCTCCTGGGGCCTGGCGCTCTTCTCGCCCGCCGTCGTCTACGACCACTTCGGCGGCATCCTCGGCGCCCTCAACATCTTCAGCCTGGCGCTCTGCGCGGTGCTCTACCTCAAGGGCCGCTTCGCCCCCTCGTCGACCGACTCGGGCATCACCGGCAACCCCATCTTCGACTACTACTGGGGCACCGAGCTCTACCCGCGCGTGCTGGGCTGGGACCTCAAGATGTTCACGAACTGCCGCTTCGGCATGATGGCGTGGCCCGTCATCATCGTCAGCTTCGCCGCCAAGCAACACGAGCTCTACGGCATCTCCGACTCCATGCTGGTCTCAGTCGGCCTACAGCTCATCTACGTCGCGAAGTTCTACTACTGGGAGACCGGCTACCTCCGCTCGCTCGACATCATGCACGACCGCGCCGGCTTCTATATCGTCTGGGGCGTGCTGGTCTGGATCGCCGGGTTCTACGCGTCGCCCACGCTCTATCTGGTGCATCACCCCAACCACCTCGGCACACCGCTGGCCCTCGCCATCACGGCGCTCGGCGTGCTCGGCATCTTCACCAATTACTTCGCCGACGCCCAGCGCCAGCGCGTCCGCGCCACGGGCGGCGAGACGACGGTCTGGGGCAAGCCGCCGGAGGTCCTCGTCGCCAACTACACGACCGAGCGCGGCGAGGCGAAGCAGAGCCTGCTCTTGGTCAGCGGCTGGTGGGGCATCTCGCGCCACTTTCACTACCTGCCCGAGATCCTGGGCGCCTTCTGCTGGTCGGTCCCGGCGCTCTTTCACCACCTGATGCCCTACTGCTACGTGATCTTCCTGACGATCTTGCTGACCGAACGCGCCTTTCGCGACGACAGACGCTGCGCGGCCAAGTACGGCCCGGACTGGGACCGCTACTGCCAGCGCGTCCGCTGGAAGATCATCCCGGGCTTGGTGTAGCGGGTGGGCGTGCGCCCGCGCGTGTGGGTCTTTTTCGCAGTCGTCGCCTCGCTATTCGTGAACCTCCCGGCCGGCGCGACGCCGCTACCGCCCTGCCCTGCTCAAGCGCAGCGCTGCGCTCGCCTCACCCTGCACCTGCCCGCCGACGGCGCCCCGCTGCCCGAGGGTTTCTTGGGGCGCCAGCTCGCCGAGGCCAACCGCCTCTTCGCGGTCGTGGACCTCGGCTTCGACGTGATAGCCACCCGCGACTTGCCCCCGGCGCTGATGCGGGTCGATGACGCCACCGCCCGAGATCGGCTGGGCCAACGGAGCGCGCCGGACCGCAGCCTCCACGTCTTCATCGTCCGCCACCTCGCCGACATCGACCAGGACGGCCTCATCCGCGGCGTCCACTGGCGCGTGCGCGGCGACCGGAAGACGCGAATCGTCATCGTGGCCGACTACGCGCCCCCCATCGTCTTGGCCCACGAGCTGGGCCACGCCTTCGGCCTGCCGCACTCGACCTACCCCGAGAGCATCATGAACAAGACGCCGCGCGAGGTTCCGCCGGTCGAGCTGCGCGGCTTCGCGCCGCCCGAGCTGCGCCGGCTTCAGGTCGGCATCGGGAGGGCGCTGCGTGGGGGAAGCGTCGTGAGACGCGAGCACAACGAAGCCAGGCCACCGAAGTAAACACGCCCGCCGAGGTCGAGCCGGCGCGCCGGCGCCAGCCCCCTCCGGGCTTCCGTCAAAAATGTGTAGTCTGGGCGTCAGACGCCTCGCGTCCCTCGCCGCGTCACGCGTCCGCGTCGGGCCTCCGTCAAAAATGTGTAGCAACCGTATTGAAGTAATTGTTTCAGCCCGCCGCTGTCGGGCT
>CAZNZH010000044.1:0-13638 GCA_964577445.1 uncultured Myxococcales bacterium | reverse complement strand
GATGCGGCTTCGGGCGCGGTTTCTCGAGGCGATCGACCAGCCGCACACGAGCCCGGCTGGACCGCTGGCCCAGGTCGCCGCGCCGCTGCGGCGGGTGGTCCGGGCCTGGGTCGAATCGGAGACGAGGCGCGCCACCGGGGAGTTGAGAGAGCGTGAGGAGGCCGAGGGGCGCGTGAGGCCCGCGCGCAAGGAGCGCAAGCGGTCGGTCGCCGCGCCGGCGCCGGCGGGCTGCGACGTGGGAGATGGATGCGCGCAGGCGGCCGAGGCTGCCAAGAAGAAGCGCCGCCGCGCCAGGGGCGAAGCGCAAATCGCGGCGCTGCGATCGTTGAAACCCGGCCAAACGCTGGAAGGCGTGGTCGAGTGCGTAAGAGATTACGGGCTCTTCGTACGGATCGGCGAGGCGGTCGGCTTGGCGCACCACACGCAGATGCGGCCTCCCCACACGGCCGAGACCGTCGTGGGATTGGCCCCAGGATCCCCCGTGCGGGTGGAGGTGCTCCAGGTGGACACGGACGAGATCTTGCTGGCGCTTGCGCTGGTCTAAGAGCGCTCACGGCGTAGACGAGGGCTGAACACCCGGGAGACATGCCCGCGAGGGACGGCGTTGCGTGGCGCGCGGCTCCGTGGAATGCTCCGCACGCCCTCTGGCTGCGGGTGGCGTGTGACGGATTGGGTCTTGTGGGTCGATGAGTCTGGGGATTTCGACGACGACACGCAGTATGGCGCGGTCGCGGGCGTCCTGGTGCGGGCGGGGGTCTCGGGGTTCGCGCGCGTTCGACTCAAACGAGCGCTGCGCAAAGCGAGGCCCGAGCTGCCTTGGCCCATCCATCGAACTCGGGTGAACCACGCGGTGATGCACGGGATGTGGGCGCTCGCCCAGGCCAAGCGGGCCAAGACGGCCGTGCCCCAAAAGGTGGCGGAGGTGATGGCCGCGGTCGAGCGTCGGGCGCCTGGGGCGTTTGAGCGCGTGATGGATGGGCTGCGACGCGCGCACGAGTCTGAGTTTGAGGATGTGCGGGCTCTCGACCGCGCGCTCCGAGCGTTGCCGCCGCCGCAACAGCGGGTGCTGAAGTCGCTTCAACAGCAGGCCCGCGATGGGATCGTCGGTGGGGTCGAGGCGGCGATGCAGGTCGGGGAGGCCGTTCCGGGCCAGGCCGCCGCCGATTCGGTGTGGTTGGTCGCTGCGGGCGAGGCGGACAACGGCGATGCGCGCCACGTCGGGGAGCTTGAGGACCGCTATCTCCACCTGCTCGGCTGCGTCGCGGGCCGGGCGGCGGCGTTGCTGCTGGCGAGGGGTGGTCAACACCGCCTCGACGTGCGCGTGGCGGGCCGCCGCGTGTGGGATAGGGATCGAGGGCGAGTCACAAGACTGAAGCCGATGCTAGTCGAGCGAGCGCTCACGTGGGGCCTCGGAGACTCCGGGCGCGTTTGCCATGGCGCCGACGGAAGCAGAGTGAGTGCTTCCTGCGGCTCCGTACAGCCGATCGACAACAGCGCGCCTGCCCCGTTGGTGCTGGCCGACTGGTGCGTCAACGCGTTTGCGTGGAGCTCGAAGGGTCGGGTGCCGCTGGCGGAGGTCTCGGGGGCGCTCGCCGGGTCGGTGGGGTTGCCGACATCGCGCGAGGGCTTGCCGACCCTGGCCGCGACGGGCGAGCCTTGGCGCGTGCTACAGGCGGCGAGAGAGGCTGGCCCCGAGTGCGCAGGCGACGCCGCCAGCGCCGGGCGCCGCGGGCGCCCCTGGGCCTGGGAACAGGCCGACGCGTGGGTGGCGTGGACCCGCTCGCGTCCCGGCGCGGGTGGCCCATGACGCTCTTAGAAGCCTGGGAGATCCTGAGAGGGGGTCGGTCCATGGACGGCCCACCCCCGCGAGCATATGCAGATGCGTACGAGATGGTCCGACTTGAGGCGATTCGGATCGCGCGTCGTGCCTGTCGCGGTGTGGACGCGTCCGAACGGGAAGAACTCGCCCAGGATTGTGCTGCTGCGACTGCGCGTTGTCTTCCCTCCGTGGATGCGAGGGAGGTCGAGACGCGCGACAACGAGGGGGTTCGCACCTACCTCAGCTTGTCGCTGTCGCGTGCGGCGACCGACTGGTGCGACGCGCGGACCAAGCGGCGCAAAACAGAGGCTGCGTTCGCCGGAGCGCAACCGGAACCCGACCAGCCACATGAGGCGGTGGAGCACCGGCTGGATGGCCTACCACCCGACTCACCCTTGGTGGGAGAGGCGGTGAAGATCGCGCGGGAGCTGGCGGACAGCCTCGACCGGCGCTCGCAGTCTGGAAGCAAGGGCGGGTTGCGGCGCAGCCTCGATGAGCAGGTCGCGATGCTGCTCGACGGCCGTGGCATGGGGAATTGGCTGCCGCCGGGTTTGAATGCTGAGGGAGCGCGGCGCGCGTCTGCCGCTCGCCACACGGCCCACTACCAGTGCCGGCGAGCGATCGAAAAGGAGGTGCGAGCCCGAGCCCGGGGTCCGGCGGGCGCACCGGGGAGCCTGTCCGAGCGGGAGGCGAAATTGGTGTTGGGGCTACTTGAAATACTCTGCCGCCGCCGGGTGACGGGAGAAATAGAGCCATGATGACGCCGTGCAACGTCTCGCGCCTCGCCCTGGCTCGAGTTGCATACGGCGCGCTCCTGACTCTGAGGGGGCGGAACCGACCGATTGCGCTCGGTCCATTGGCGCGGCACCGTCACCGGTTCGGCGCCGAAGACCCACGCAAGATGCGGCCCTCACGGGTCGCGACGAGCTCAGATGACCAGGCCCCGACGATGTCGCGTACGGTGTGCCCTGGTGATGGGACGGTTCGATGATGCAAGCGCCCAATAAGAAGCGTTTCCGAGATATGGGGCTGGGCGAGGTCGTCGCGTTCGACCCCCGGGTCCTGCCGGTGCCCTCCGCCGACAGCCAGCCGCAGGGGTACGCGGCGGCGGACTCGGACGAATCCTGGCGGTATGCGTCGCAGCCACGCGCGGCGCCAGGCCCGTTGAGAGCGGTGGCGAGCCAGCCCGAGGAGCCTCAGCCGCTGGAGGGCGACATCGCTTGGCCGGAGGGCGCGAGCGCGGGCTTCGAGCTGCAGTGGGTGGCCGAGCGGCGGCTCGAGCTGCGGTCCGACGAGCCGGTGACGGTCGTCTCGGAGTCAGGAGATCTCGAAGGATTCGCGCTTCTCAGCGACCGCGTGGTGCGCTGGGCGCTGCCGAGCACGGCGACGAGCGCGGCGTTTGTTCGCGCCGACGGCACCGGGGCGTGGGTTGACGTCCCCGCGGGCGAGGGCAGCCGGCCGATCGCTTGGCTCATCGATAGCGACGAGCTCGAGGCCGGCGCGAGCTTCGACGCGGCCATCGACGTCGAGGGCGCCATCGCGCTGGTCGCGGACGACCCGTGGCTGGCGGGGTATGTGCGCGAGCGAGCGGCGGACGGTGACGCGTGGGACGCGCTCTGTGCCGTGGGCCTCATCGATCGCCTCTACAAGCCGCCGCCGAAGGTGCGAAACGAGGCGTGGCGACAGCTCCTGCAGACCGGGGTGTCCGGGTTGCCGGAGCCGGGGCTCGCGGCGGTGCGGCGGCTCGAGCCAGAGGCCCTGCGGTTGCTCGACCGGATGGCGGCGAGCGCGGTGGCGTTGCTCGCCGACGACCTGGCGGAGGCCTTCAGCGCGATCGACCCCGACGACCCCGCGTGGTGCTCCGTCATGCAGCTCCACCTGGAGACGCGCGACGATCTCGAGGGGATTCGGCAGTTCCTGGCCGAGGTGGGCGCAGGGCCGTCGTTGACCGCCGCGCTCGAGGTGCTGGACGCGGAGATGGTGGACGCCACCGCGCAGCTCCCCGAGTTCGACGTGCCCGACCGGGCGCGGCTGCTGCGGGTGGGCATCGGGAGACCCATGGCGTGGTGGGTGCAGATCGGGTTGCCGGCCGTCGACGACGCTGCGGGCGGCGACGACGAGGGCGAGGCGTGAACGACGACGATATCGACTTCGGTGCGACCGTGCCGCTTTTGGCCGTGAGCCCGAGCTGCGCGTCGGTGTGGCGCGTGCGGGCGGGCGGAGGCCGCGGGTTGGACACCGTCGCGCGGCGCGCCTGGCGTGACGCCTCGGTCGCGCTGAGCCGCTCCATCCCCGTGTGGCCGCCGCGAGCCCGCTGGGCCCACGAACAGGTGCCGGAGGTCGAGCTCGCCGGCCGCCCCGTACCAAAGCCGGGCCGGGTCGCGGAGATCCGAGGCGACCTCGACGGCGCCTCCTTCGGGCTGGCCTTCGTCTTTATCCAAGCCGCCCGCGTCCTCGAGCGTGAGCCCGACCCCTACTTCGCCCCGGCGGCACAGGTGGATCCAACCGGGCTCCTCAAACCCGTCGCCGGCCTCGCTGAGAAGGCAGCCGCCCTCGCGAAGCTCGGGCACGAACCGGACTGCCTGTTGGTCGCCAGGGGACAGAAAGACGGCGTCGCGGAGGCCGAGGCCCTCGGTTTCGCGGTCGAGAGGCATGACACCGCGGCGACGGCCATCGCCCAAGCGTTTCCGAACTACTTTGAGTCGCTGGCGCAGGTCCAAGACCCGAAGGAGCTCCGAAGCCTGGTCCGGTCGCTGTTTTACTTGGCCGTTGGGCAGCGGCGCGCCCTGGTCGACTGGACGCCGGTGAGCGCGACGGCCGCGGCCCTCAGTGAGCTGCCGTCGGTTCGCGACGACGCCAACAACCGAGCCCGCGTCGCCTACGCCCGGGCGTTCTCGCTGAGGCGGCAGGGGCAGCACGGCCCTTGCGAGCTGCCAGACGAAGCGCTGCTCAAGACCCTGAGACTGGCTGAGCGCTGGAAGCTCTACGCCCAGTTGTTGCAGCACGCGGCGGATACGGGCTCGCCTGACCCGGACAGGATGCTCGAGTTGGTCGAGTCGGCGTTCCCGGCGTCCGAGATGGACTGGCTGGAGGAGCACGTCGAGATGGCCGGGGCGCGGGCGCGGCTGTGGGCTGCGCGCGGCGAGCCGGAGCGGGCGTTCGACGACCAGATGCTGAAGGCGCGCTTGCTGCTCGAGTTCGACCGCCCGACGAGCGCGACCTACCAGCTCGCGGAGGGGTTTCGGCTCGCGGGCGCGCTGGGCTGTCGCGACCGGTTGCAGCGGGTGCAGGAGCTGCTCGACGCCGCCGACGATATGGAGGATCTGCGCGGGACACACGGCATCGTCTACGTCGACGTGGCGAAGGCCCGCGCGCTGTGGATGCTGGGTGAGCATGAGCGCGCCATCGAGATCGTGCTGCCGCTTCACCAGCGCCAGGAGCTGCCAGAGCACGTCGTGATGATCGCGCTGCGCGTGCTGATAGGGGCGCTGGAATCCGCCGGAAACGAGCTGGGCGCTCGGCGAGAGCGTGAGGAGCTGGACGGGCACGCCAAGCGGACCGATCGGTTCGGCGACGACGCGGTGCGAGCGCGAGAGCTGGTGCGGCTCGACGACGCGCTGCGCACGGGAGATGCCGTCGATTTCCCGGGCTTTTTGGCGAGGTTCGGGCAGGCGCAGCCGCTGGGGCAGCTCCTCAAGACGCGACCCCCGAAGCGCTGGCCCAACGAAGCCGAGTACGTCGCGCGGTTCTACCCGTACTGAGCGGATCGGCGAGGGCGGTCGTTTCACGCGTCGTCCTCGGCATCGTCTTCGGCGCAGAGCTGCTCAAGGCGGCGCTTGCCGCGAGTGTTGGCCATACGCAGCGCCGGCTCGTTCTTGCCGGTGAGCTCTGCCAGCGCCTCGTAGGAGTAGTCGGCCGCACGCAGCAGCGCGACGCCCACGCCGTTCGGAAGCTCGCAGAGTGCCCGCAAAACGTCAGGATCCACCTGGATACTTGAGAGGATCTCGATGAACTGCGGCACCTCGGCGCCGGCCAGCGTGAGCAAGCGCTCGAGGCGCCGCGAGACGTCGTGATGCCGCGCGTTCGTGTCGACGTAGACGCGGTCGACGGGCGCCTGGATGGCGAGGAAGCGCGCCTGCGCGGCCTCAAGACGATCCGTCCGCGCCTCCTCGAACGTCGTGCCGGCTTCCGCTGCGGCGCGGGCGTCGGCGGGCCGCAGCCCCCGCGCCGCGAGCAGCGCCGAGCGCCCCGCCGGGTTTTTGAGAAAGCCCGCGACCCGGCCCTCCCAGGCGACCAGCGTCGCCCGCTCGGTGCGCCGAACGAAGCGCCACAGGTCGCTGGCGACCTCCCACGCGTCGTCGCGAGTGATGCGGTACGAGTTCGCGACCCGCAGGAGCAGGCGCTCGAGCCCCTCGAAGCGCCCGAGATCGAGCTGGGCAAGGGCTTGTTCGAACGTGAACGTGAGCGGGTGTTCGCAAAGCATGGTCTGCCTCCGTGTGGGCCCCGACTGGGGCGTTCATGGACTGGCAGCGCTCTGCGCACCCGGATCTCAGCGTTTTGTTGGTGGAGGATGTCGTTTTCTTCGGGACGGCCAAGGGGCATGGCGACGATCTCTTTCGCGACCCAGCCAAGCGTCGCCGCTCACGCCCGCGAACCGTGCCCAAGGCCACGACGCCCGCGCCGGTGGTGGCGTCCGGGCTTCAGGTCCGAGAAGTCGTGGTTGCGGTAGGTCGTCAGCACGATGCCCCGGGGGTCGCAGACCACCCGCACCCCCTCGAGCGCCGGAAGGTCCAGCTTGTCACGGCGCGCGCGTGCGACCTCCTTGCGGCCGATGGCGAACATCACCGTATTGCGCGTGTGAACCGCCCGCCCGTAGGTGACCACCGCCGCGACGCCATCGAGCGGAATCCCGCGCGAGCCGGCACGGATGGCCCCGTGGCGGGAGAGCGTCCAGGTCCGCGAACCATCAAGCGCCGCGAGGGATTGAAACTCGTGAGTCATGGCAGGTCTCCTGTGGGGGGTGTGCGCCGCATACCGCGACCGCACCTCCCTCAGAGCCTCCTCTCCGCCCTCCGCAACAAACCCCGCCGCGTCAGCTCACGCTTCGGCCTCCTGTCCGCCAGCGAAGATGTGGAGACGATCCGGCTCGAGCGGCTGCCATGCCTCGTCGGTCAGGGGCGTGGTCGCCAGCACGACGACCCGTTGCGGGCATGTGCGCTCGACGCAGGTCCGGACGACCTGGTGGAGCCTCGTGTTGGCGAAGGCGACCAGGTGGACGCCGTCGCTCATGAGCAGGTTGAGCACGCCGAGCTGGCTCAGCTCGGCCACCGGCTGCCGAAGGGAGGCCCTCAGCTCCGCGCCGCCGAGGAGGCGGCCGGCCCCAGCGCGAGCGACCCGGTCGAGCAGGAAGCAGAAGGCGTGCTCCGAGTCGGTGTCGCCGATCGGTAGGAAGCGTCCGAGCGCAAAGCGCGGGTCGTCCTTCACCCCGGGCAGCTTGCCGTTGTGCGCGAAGACCCAGGAGCTACCACCGAGCTCCCGCGCGAAGGGGTGCGTGTTCGCCGAGGTCCGCCCGAACTGGGGCGGGTTCGCCTTTCGGATGTGACCGATGGCGATGGCGCTCTGATAGCCGTACTCGGCGATGAAGGCGAGGCAGCGGCTGTCGGCCGCAGGGATCGGCTCCTTGAACACGCGGGCCGCTCGCCCCTCGTAAAACCCCACGCCCCAACCGTCCGCGTGCGGCCCGATCTCGCCGCCCCGCGGACGCAACAGCGCCAGCGAGTGGTTGACGTCGGTCGGATGACGCGCGCTCATGCCGAGCAGCTCACACACGACAGCCTCCTCAGAACCACCGCCGCAGCCAGTCCTTCTCGAATAGTACCTTGCCGGCGTGCCAATGGCGCCCGACTTTGTACGCCTTCACCTGGGGTGTCGGCTCCGCGTAGAAGTCGCCGCGACCGAGGCCCGCCCGGCCGTCGCCGGTCTCGATGAAGCACTCCCCGTGGCCGTCGAAGCCCGCGGCCGCGCCCCTGCCCGTGATCGCGCGGGCGATGTTCTGCGCCACCACGCTGGCCTGGCTGTGGGCGAAGGTCCCGGCCTTCGGCAGCGGCTTGCCGAGCTTCAGTGGGATGGTGGTGATGTCGCCGATCGCGTACACCCGCTCGAGGCGCGTCTCGAGCGTATGGCGATCCACGGGCACCCAGCCGCTGTCGCCGACGAGCCCCGCCTCGCGCACGACTCGCGGAGCGCGATGCGGCGGGACGTAGGCGAGCAGGTCGTAGCCGGCTTTTGTCCCGTTGGACCACGCGATCCGGCGAGCGGCGGCGTCCACCTCGGTGACCTGATGCGCGGGGTGGTAGCCGATGCCCTTCTGCTCGACCATCTGGCGGACACCGGCCGAGAACTCGGGGCCGGTGACGCCCATCGGCGCTGGCTCGGCGGCGTAGAGATCGACCCGCACCTGGTCGCGGACCTTGCGCTTGCGGCAGTCGTACTCGAGGAGCATGGCCGCCTCATACGGCGCGGCCGGACACTTGTAGGCGGGCGAGGCCGTCAGCACGACGAGCCTGCCCGAGCGGAACTCCCTGACCGCATCGCGAAGCCCCTGTGCGCCCTGGAGCGTGTAGAAGCTGTGGCCCGCCTCGGCCAGGCCGGGGATCGTCTCGGGCGCGAGCTCAGCGCCGAGGGCGATGACCAGGAAGTCCCCCTCGAGCGTCTCGCCGCCCACGACGACCCGCCGCTCGGCCGCCTCGATGCGCTCGATCTCGCCGTGGACGACCTCGATGCCCTTCTTGCGGAGGCGATCGAGCGGGCGCGAGATCTCCTCGGCCGCCCGCAGGCCGGTCATCAGCCACAGCAGCGAAGGCGCGAAGAGGTGCTCTCGCTCCCGGTCCACCAGCACCACGCGGTGCTTCTTCGGCAGCTTCTTGCGCAGCTCGACCGCGGCGACGAGACCCCCGACGCCGCCACCGAGGATGAGGATGGTCTGGTCGTCGTGGCTCATGATGCCGGTCTCCTTCAGTGCTCAGAACGTCAGGACGCGGTCGGCCCACTGGGTCCACTCGGTCAGCTCGTCGAGCGTGCTTCGCTTCATCGCGTCTGCGAGCTCGCTGTCGGCCATGCCGCGAGCGTCCATGCACGTACCGCAGACGCCGACCTCACCCTGGCGCCGCGTCACGGCCCGGAGCATGACCTCGATGTTGTAGTAGCCCGCCGGCACCTTCTGGTCGCGTTTGGCGCAGCTCGCGGCGTCGCCGATGAGGAACACGCGGACCTGCTCCCCGTCGCGCTTGGCGAGCGAGCCAGCCAGCCGCAGACCGTTGTAGCTGCGCTCGGTGCCGTAGGGCGGGTCGTTGAGGATGAACAGGGTCTTGCTCATGACATAGCCTCCCTCGCCGCCACTTCCACGGGCAGCCCGCGCGCGCGCCAGTCGGGCACGCCTTCTTCCATTCGGATCGCGTCGAACCCTCGAGCCCGGAGCAGCTCGACCGCCTCGACGGCCAGGACGCAGTACGGGCCGCGGCAGTAGGCGACGACCTCGCGGTCACGCGGCAGCTCGGCGAGGCGTCGCTCCAGGTCGCCGAGCGGCACCGACACCGCGCCCGGCAAGTGCCCCGCCCGGAACTCCTCCACGGGCCTCACGTCGAGCAGCGTCACGGCGCCGCTGCGAACGCGAGCCACGAGGGCGTCGCGATCGACCGGCTCGAGGCTCCCCCGGGCCTGCCGGAACTCCCGCGTCACCTGCTCGATCTCCAAAAGCCGGGACTCGGCGAGCCCGCGGAGGGCGCGGAAAAAGGCGCAGACCTCCTCGTCGGCCAGGCGATAGGTGACGTGGACGCCTTCCTTCTCCGCTTCGACGAGCCGGGCGCGCCGGAGTACCTGGAGGTGGTGCGAGGTGTTGGCGACCGACTGCCCGACCTGCTTCGCCAGCGCTTCGACCGTGCGCGGGCCTTGGCACAGGATGTCGAGGATCTCCAGCCGCGGCCCGCTTCCCAGCGACTTCCCGATGCGGGCGAGCTGCTCGTAGATGGCGTCCTTGAACCGGCGGGGCGAGGTGGTCATGCGGCCCCCTTCAAAGAATCAAACGATCATTTGAATATGCGTCAACCGGGCCCATGTCAACCCTTCGGTCAAAGACCCCTCCCAAGGTTCGGCTAGGAGGCGGGCGGGCCTCTGCGCTCCAGGGGCGAGCCCGGTGATGGCGATCGGGAGAGACCGTGAAACGCCAAAAGCCGAGGGCAACACCATCGGCGACCCTATGTGACTGAGACGATTGTCTCTGCGCCTGCACCAATCAGGCGCCCCCGCTGAGGCCCGCCGCCAACACGGCGACGAAACCCAGCACGTCAGGCGTCGCAGGGGGCGTGACGGCACCGCCTCCGCAGCGATCTCGCCACCCCCATCAGGCCCGATACCGCGCCGCATCAATCGACGAAAAGACATGCACCAGCCAACCCAGCATCACCGCCCACAGAAACCCCGCGGCGATGAACTGGACGACGGCGGCCAGGATGCGGCCCTGAAAGAACTGGCCCATGCCGGGGACGCATAGGCTGAGGAAGGCGGCGAGCATGTTGCCGAGGGTGCCGGGGCTGGCCATGGAGGTCTCCGCTGGGTTTGCGAGGGATCAAGCGCTCGCGGCGCGCGTCTGGCTCAGTAGAGGCCTGCGTCCACAGGGCGCAACACGACGGGTTTCGGAGCGGTGCGCTTCGGTGCGAGTGACCTGCGCTGCTCGAACTCAGCGACGGCCTTCAACGGCCCGCACGCCGAGGACCCAAGGCTACGCGGCGCTGCCGGCGCTCGCAATGGCTGCTCCGGCCGGCGGCGCCAGCATCGCGGCCGGACCGGCTTGCCCACGCTTGGCTTGAGCGCGGTTGCGCCGAGGACGCGACGTCCTCCTGTGCGCGCGCTTGTGCGCGAGCTGCCCCTGGGCCCGTTTGCGGCGCGGGGTGGCGTTCTGGGCGTGTCGCGTCGGCGTGTGTTGCGAGTTCCGAGAGACGGACTCCCCCGCTGCGGGAGCGGACGCGGGTGCGCGCGGGGCTTTTGGTGACGGTGCTCGCCGAGCGGGGGAGGCCGGGGCCGGAGGTGATGCGTGGCGCCTGCCTTCACTGGCGGGGGGACGCATGTGCGACGCGGGGAATCGGGGGGCGAGCCGGGGCGGGCCGGATGAGCCAGGGGTGCTTGGCGCGGCGGCGATGTGGCTGGCGACGGCTGCGGGGCAGGCGCTGCGAGAGCGGCTGGCGATTCAGCTCGCCGCGGACACGGAGGGGCTTCACATGGAGGTCGACGCGGGCGGGCGTTTGATGGCCCGCTTTCAGGTCCGCACCGTCAAGTTCGAGGTGGCCTTCCCGCACGATTTCCCGCGCGACCAGCCGTGGATGCGCTGGCGTGGGGCGGTGGACCAGCGCTGGTTACCCCCGGTGCAGATCGAGCCGCCCGCCGACGCCGCGACGGCCGAGGCGCGAGCGTTCGCGTTTCTCGAGGTCACCGTCCCGCGCGTGGTCGCCGGGTTCGCCGCGCAAAAGACCGCCCGGGTGACCGCGGGTCCGCCGGCTTCAGACGGCGCCGCGGCGGCTCTGGACATCCCGGCGCCCCCGCGAACCGCCCGCAAGCGTCGCGGCGCCCGCCGAGTGGCCGTCGAGACGGTCATCATCACCCAAGCGGTACCGGGCGGACCGGAGGGAGGCAGCGACCCCGGCGATTGAGCCGGCTCGCGACCCAGGCTCACGCGGCGCCCGCGGCCTGGGCACCCGGTCCGTACCCGGCTTCAGCCGTTCCCGCCCCGAGCCGCCTCAGCGAACGGCCCACGGCCACCGGACCACCAGCCGCGTCGCGCAGCGTGCCGCGCACAGGACGACATCGAGGCTGTGCTCGTCCTGCGAAGCGTCATCGGCGGCGCCTTCGAGCAGGTAGACGTGGTGCTCGCTGCAGCTCACGCACAGCGCACGCACCGCAAACGGACCCAGGGGCAGCATCGCGTCGGCGCCGCCCGCTGGGTCCCCCGCGTAGAGACAGCGAAGCTCGGTCGCCTCCCGCTCTTGTGTTCGACCATCCCCCGGGCCGCCGACGCTTTGGACCACAATCCGGTCGGGAAGGCGCCGCTCCGACTCCAGAATCCGCTCGTCGAGCTCAGCGCCCTCGCCGCGAAAAGCTCGCGCGCGGTAGAAGAAGCCGCGGCTGCCGGCGGGTAGCCCGATCTCCTCGATCGACCACAGCGGCGGCTCGAAGAGCGGGGCGAGCCTTCCCAGCGCGGCGAGCGCCTGCTCGTCCCACTGTTCGGCCAGGCGCTGGCGGTCACCCGCACCCGTGGGGAGCCCGTGAGCGACCCGATTGCGCAGCCCCAACCAACGGTGAAGCTCCTCGCGAGACCCCGCGAAGGCCTCCGCGACCCGCACGGCCCGCTCATCGCCGCCGCGTCGCGCGAGCCCCTCGACCGCGCGCCCAAGCCCCCACAGAGTCCGCCCCGCGCCAGGCCGAACACGCGCCGCCTCGCGCTGCACAGGCGCCCACTGCCCCGCCGCCATCAGCACCGCCGCCATCTGCGCCCGCACCGCCCGGCACGTCGTCTCGGTCATCGCCAGGTGCAGCGCGAGGCGGTCGCTCGGCGTCTCCGCGTCGATCCACACGGCGCGCGCCAGCTCAGCCACGGGCCGCATCGCCTCGCCGATGAGCCGGCGGCGCCCGCGCTCGCGCCCCAGCAACACCCCGTGCTCGCTGTACCGCGCGGAGAAGGCCTCCCCACGCCGTCGAAACTCCGCACGGAGCGCCCCATAGCCCCACGCCAGCTCGATGAAGTGCCACAGCCGCGTCTCCGGCAGCTCCGGCACCGGCCGCCCTCCGGTCCGCAAGCGGTGCTCGTGGAGCGCCACCGCCCGCAAGATCCCATCGACCCGACCAGCCCTCACCTGCGCGACCGCCGCGCCCTCGCCGAACGAAACCTCGCCGCACAGACGCAGCGCCGCCGCCGCGCAGACCAAGCGCGGCGCGTACGCGAAGCTCATCTTCAGCCCATCGCGCGTCGCGAACTCGTCTTCCTCCACCAGCGCCCGTCCCGCCACCGCCCGCTCGAGAAAGCGCCCCACCCCGCCGGCGCCCTCGGACTCCGCGCCGAGCCCCAGCACCTCGAGCGCCAGTACCGTCGGCAGCGGCCGCGCCACCGTCAGGCCCGGCCGATAAGGCCAGCCCCGCTCCCCATCGGCGTCGATCGCGAGCCCCTCGATAAAGCGCCGCCCCCGCGCCACCGCCTCGCCAGCCCCCTCCACGCCCTCGAGCCCATCGAGCGCCCCGACCGCATACGCCGTCGAGTACGTCCGCGGCGTCTCCCCCGGCCCGATCCCCCAGCCGCCGTCGCCGGCCTGCGCCTCAATGAGCCACCGCCCGACGCTCTCCAGCACGCCGTCCGGCCGCCCCCCGGCACGAAGCGCCATCACCAGACAGGCGCTGGCCTCGACCAACGGCCGCGACGTCGGCGCCTCACCGTCCGCACACACCTCATAATAAGGAAGGCCCCGCCCACGATGCCGCCTGCACACCCCCACCAGATAAGCCTCAAGCCGCTCGACCGCGCCGGCCGGGCAGAGCCCCTCGAGCCCATGCACCCGCACCGCGGCCAAGATCTCCGCGGAGGTCCAGCACCCGGACCGATCCCCAGCAAAGGTCTCCGGCAGCCCCCCATCCGCGTTCTGCGAAGCAAACCCGCCCGCGAGCAGCGCCGCGACGACGTCGTCAAAGGGCCCCACGTCCCCACCCCCCGCCGTGACCCCGCCCTAGCCGGCCCACCCCCCCCCAAACGCCCCCCCCCCCCCCCCCCACGGCGGCCGCGA
>CAZNZH010000043.1:0-13648 GCA_964577445.1 uncultured Myxococcales bacterium | reverse complement strand
GGCCTTTGCCCGGCGCCTCGCGCGCCACCGTCAGCACCCGAGGTCCGCGAGCGGCAGCAAACGCCTCAGCGAAACGGGGAAGCGGCCCGGAGCCGCCGAGGGATCCCCGGTGCGCGTTCGCTCCGAGCGCACAGATCTCGGGCCTCTGTGCGCCGGTGTGGGCGGCAAATCGCCGCCCGAGCTGCTCGGCCACCGCGACCACCGAGGCGCCGCGGGTCAAGGCGCGCGCGGCCAGCCGCGGCAGGCGCTCCAAGAGATCGACGTCGCTCCCGTGCAGCACGAGCAGGCGCCGAGCGTGGCGCGGCGCGGCGAGCCCCGTAGGCCACCAATGACACAGCCACAGGTCCCCGCCCTGCCCCGCCCCGCGCCGGCGAAGCGCTCGCAACAGCTCGATGCCGAAGCGCGGATCTCGGGCTGGGCTGCGCGGCGCCCCGCAGATCGGGGCGCGCAGCAGCGTCACCCCGGGGCGCGTCTCAAGCTCGCCCCCGGCCCCGAACTGCGGGACCAGCGCGTGGACGTCCAGGCCCGCGCCCGCGATCGCCGCGCTGAGATCGGCGACGAAGTGCCCGGCCCACGGGCGGAGCAGCGAGGGCCAGCTCGTCGAGACGACGACGAGCCTCACGTCTCTTCGTCGCCTGTGCGCGAGAGCAGCCAGGAGCCCGTCTCGTCGCCCGCGTGCGAGAGCAGCCTGGGGCCCGCGTTCGCCGCGGCCGACAGCCAGCCGCGACGCCACCACCACGCCCGCGCCAGCACGAAGCTGTGGGTGAAGATCGCGCGCTCGGGCCGGATCCCAGAGGCCTGCCCCTCGTAGATCGGGGTCACGGGGATCTCCGCGATCCGGGCCCCCACCGTGCCCAGCATGACGAGCAGATCGTTGGGGTATCCGTAGCGCGGATACAGCCGCTCGAGGGGGATGCGCTCTAGCGCCGCGGCCGAAACCGCGGTGTAACCACACTGCGCATCACGCAGGGTCGCCGCGCCGCTGATGCGTCGCGTCCACGCGGAGAGCGCGCGATTTCCCAGGCGCCGCCAGAGCGGCATGCGAAGCCGAACCGCCGGGTGCGACGTGCGATCGCCCTTGGCGTAGTCGCAGCTCCCGGCCGCCACCGGGCCGACGAGATCCGCCAGCTCTTCCGGGCACATCTGCCCGTCACCGGCCATCACCGCGACGATGTCAGCGCCCGACGCCAGGGCCGCCCGGTATCCCGAGATCAGCGCGGCCCCGACGCCCCGGTTATGTGCGTGCCGGACGACACGAACCGGCGCGCCAAAGGACGCGGCGATGCTCCCGGTGCGATCGCGGGAGCCGTCGTCGATCACGATGACGTCGTCGACCCACCGCGGCAGATCGGCGAGGACCCGGCCGATGTGCGACTCTTCCTCGAACGCGGGGACGAGGACCGCGACCCGCTGTCTTTCCCACATACCGCCGCACCCTTCGTAACCGGGGCTATGCGCCCGAGATCGCTTCAACTCGCCCGTGCGGCGCCCCGTCTCGGTTGCGACGCGTCCATCCTCGCCTTGCGACGATCGACGAGCCGGCGCTATGTTGTCAAAGTCCATGCGTTGGAGTCTTCCACTCCACCCATCGAGGATCCCCCATGCACGTCCGCACCGCATCCTGTCCATGGAAGGCGCTCGCCGCCTCTGGCGCCATCCTGCTAACCGCCTTCGCGCTCGCTGCATGCCCAGGCGATGGGGGAAGCAACGGCCAGGACGTGAAGATCGACACGTCGCCGCTAGACACCGGGGACTCGGCCGGTGACGTCGGCCCCGGTGACGCGGGCGACGCGGACGTCGAGCTGGACGCCGACGGCGACATCGACGCCGACGGCGACGTCGACATCGAGCCCGGCGACGTGGACATCGACACGGCGGACCCCGGCGATGTGTCCGACGACGGCGAGAAGTTCGACGTCCTCGACGACGGCGAAAAGTTCGACGTCCTCGACGACGGCGGTCCGCCGCCGGACGCGGACGCGGACACCGAGATCGACGTGCCGCCGGCCTGCGAGCCGAACCCGTGCACCGATCCGCCGCCCACCGAGTGTAACGGCAACACCACCTCGATCATCTACGCGATCCTCGGCACGTGCACGGTGGACGACGCCTCAGAGGTCCTGTGCGAGTACGCCGTCGCCGCCAACGAGAACTGCAACGACGGCGACATCTGCACCAAGGACTCCTGTCTGGCCGGCATCGGCTGCGTCAACCAGTTCGACGAGACGCTGGACCCGAGCTGTAAGCCGGTGAAGCCCTGCGACAACGTCGTGTGCAACGACAGCAACCCCTGCACCTTCGACTTCTGTCAGCCGGCCACGGGCATCTGCAAGTTCGAGTACCTCAACTGCGATGACGCCAACGGCTGCACCAAGGACTCCTGCGATCCGAAGGGCGACCCCGACAACCCGTGCGTGTTCACCCCCATCGCCAACTGCGACTACTGCCAGACCAACTCGGACTGCAAGATCGCCGCCGGCGGCTGCATCACCCGCGAGTGCGACCAGGGCGAGTTCCGCTGTGTCGACAAGGCGCCGATCAAGTGCGCCGACGACGGAAACCACTGCACCCAGGACTACTGCAAGCCCGGCGTGGGCTGCGTCAACCAGCCCATCATCCCCTGCCCCGACGTGGAGCTCGGTTGCCAGCAGGACTTCGAGTGCGACGACAAGAACCCCTGCACCACCGAGACCTGCGACACCTCCGGCGACATCGGGGTCTGCGTCTCCGAGCTCACCGTCTGTAGCGACGGCAACCCCTGCAGCCTCGGGACCTGCGACCCGACCGTCACGACGGGCAACGCCTGCAAGTTCACCCCGAAGACCTGTAACGACCTCAACCCCTGCACGGTCGACCAGTGCTCGCCGATCAACGGCTGCTCGAACACGCCGGTGAGCTGCGACGACGGCGACCCGGCGACGGACAACATCTGCATCCCCCAGACCGGCGCCTGCTTGAACCCGCCCTACCTCTGCACCCAGGGCGGCCCCTGCACCACCGGCATCTACAACCCCGTCACCGAGCAGTGCGACTACGTGCCGCGCGACTGCAGCGACGGCAACCCGTGCACCGACGATCTCTGCTCGGAGGAGCAGGACACCTGCCTGCACACCACCACGCTCTGCGACGACGAGAACCCGTGCACCGAGGACTTCTGCGACCCCGCGGTCGGCGGCTGCACCATCAAGCCCCGGAGCTGCGAGGACGGCGACCCCTGCACCGACGACAAGTGCGAGGTCGCGACGGGCGACTGCAAGATCACCCCGGTCAACTGCGCCGACACGAACTTCTGCACCGACGATAGCTGTAACGAAAACGGCGACTGCATCCACCCGGCGTCGGACTGCGACGACGGCAGCGTCTGCACCCTGAACAACTGCGACCCGCTCGTCGGTTGCAAAAACAGCCCCATCGTGTGCAACGACCTGGACCCCTGCACGACCGACTCCTGCGATCCGGTCACGGGCTGCGATTTCGGCGTCTCAAGCTGCGACGACAACAACCCGTGCACCATCGATAGCTGCGACCCCAGCACGGGCGCCTGCCTGCATGCGCCGAAGAACTGCTTCGACAACGACCCGTGCACCCTCGACACCTGCGACGTCAAGACGGGCGCCTGCAACACCGTGAACCCCTGCGCAGACGACGACCCGTGCACCGTAGACGAGTGCTTCCCCGACCCGGCGGACCCGACCTTCGAGTTCACCTGCGGCGACGGCGACCCGGTGGTCTGCCCGGACGACGGCAACGCCTGCACCCTCGACGCCTGCGTGCCCGACGTCGGCTGCAGCGCGGACGAGCTGGTCTGTACGGACGGCAACGCCTGCACCACCGACTTCTGCTCGCCGGCCCTGGGCTGCGTGTTCGAGGGCGGCAACTGCAACGACGGCGACGGCTGCACCGTCGATGTCTGCGACCCGCTTGTCGGCTGCAAGAACACCATCATCCCATGCGGCGACAACAACCCCTGCACCCTGGATAGCTGCGATCCGAACACCGGCGACTGCACCTACGCCCCGGTCGAGTGCCTCGACAACGACGCCTGCACCGAGGACCTCTGCCAGCCCGATCCGCAAGCGCCTGACCAGCCGGTGTGTGTCTTCGTCGGAAAGAACTGCAGCGACGACAACCTGTGCACCTTCGATCAGTGCGAGCCGAGCACGGCGGGCTGCTTCTACGAACCGGTCGACTGCGACGATGGCAACGCCTGCACCGCCGAGAAGTGCCTCCAGGGCGCGGGCTGCATCCCCGAGCTGGTCGTCTGTGATGACAACAACCCCTGCACCGTGGACACCTGCGACCCGAAGGTCGGCTGCGTCTTCACCCCGAAGAGCTGCAGCGACGGTACGTCGTGCACCGACGATAGCTGCAACCCCACGACGGGCGCGTGTGTGAACACACCCATCGACTGCGGAGCCAGCGACGCCTGCACCATCAAGGGCTGCGACCCGGTCGCCGGCTGCACGTCAAAGGGCAAGTGCGACGACAACGACGCTTGCACCACCGACACCTGCGCCCCCGGCACCGGCGCCTGCACCAACACCCCGGTGGTCTGCACCAACACCGACAAGTGCGTCATCCCCATCTGCAACGCGCAGGAAGGGTGCACCTCGATCCCGAAGTGCTTCGACGCCACGGAGTGCACGGTCGAGATCTGCAACGCGAACACCGGCGCGTGCTCGCAGAAGCCCAAGGACTGCGACGACGGTGACCCGTGCACCCTCGACACCTGTGACCTGGCGACCGGCGCTTGCAGTCACAAGGCGGTCGTCTGCACCAGCGCCGACCCGTGCTACGCGACCACATGCAACTCGACGCTGGGTGTCTGCGAGCAGAAGCTCGTCTGCAACGACAACAACCCCTGCACCATCGACAAGTGCGACAACACCAAGCCGGACCCGACCGATCCGACCAAGCCGCTGTGTACGCAGAAGGTGCTCGGCTGCGATGACAGCAACCCCTGCACCGTCGACTCGTGTGACCCGACGACGGGCGCGTGCAAGTTCCAGCAGATCACGCCTGAAGACTGCAACGACGGCGAGTTCTGCACGACCGACTACTGCGACCCCGCGGCGGGCGGTTGCGTCCACACGACCAACCTCTGCAACGACTCCGACGAGTGCACGGTGGACTTCTGCTTGCAGGGTGAGTGCAAGCACGCCCTCAACAGCCTGAACCCGAACTGCCCGCAGGACATCCCCTGCAGCTCGTCGGCCGACTGCGTGCCCGACAACCTCTGCAAGACAGGCGTCTGCAAGCCGTCCATTCTGAACCCGTCGCAGAACGTGTGCGTGTTCGAGCTGACGAAATGTAACGACAACAACGCCTGCACCCTCGATGGCTGCATCCCGGCCACCGGCAAGTGCACGAACGCGCCCATCGTATGCAGCCCTGACGGCAACGTGTGTACGCAGGACCTGTGCGACACGAACCTCGGCTGCATGTACCCGCCGATCGTGTGTCAGGCGAACTCCAACGCGAAGTGCACCATCGGCACCTGCGACCCCGGCAACGGCCAGTGCGCATTCACCCCGGCGGTGTGCGACGACGGCAACCCCTGCACGACCGACAAGTGTGACCCGGCCACGGGCGCCTGCGTGTTCACGCCGCTGAACTGTGACGACGGGACGGTCTGTACCGACGACACCTGCAACGTGGCGACCGGCGCCTGCGAGCACACGCCGGTCGACTGCACCTCCGGCGACCTGTGCAAGTTGACCAAGTGCGACCCGACCACCGGCTGCCAGCTCATCGGTGTCACCGAGTGCGACGACGAGGACCCCTGCACCCGCGACCAGTGCAACCCGACGGTGGGATGCAGCTTCGTCGATAGCTGCGACGACAACGATCCGTGCACCGTGGACACCTGCACTCCGACGGGACCCGAGTCCTCCGAATGCGCACACTCATACGCCACATGCGACGACGGCAATCCGTGCACCTACGACTGGTGCGACCCGACGTTGGGCTGCAAGAACGTGACGATCTCGAACTGCAACGCGGCGTGCGCCTCGCAGGCTGTCTGCAACGACGGAAACCTGTGTACGCAGGACCTCTGCGCCGACGACGGCGCTGGCGCCGGTAAGTGTGTGCACAACCTCGTGAGCTGCAACGACTACGACCCGTGCACCAACGACTACTGCGACCCGCAGACGGGCTGCGGACACACGCCGACACCGTCGTGCGGCGTGCCCTGTTTGGTCGATTTCGAGTGCTCCGAAGCCTTCAGCGACCCCTGCAACATCGGCAAGTGCTCGGCGGACTCGAAGAGCTGTATCACCGTGCCGAAGGTCTGCGACGACAAGAACCCGTGTACGGTCGACTACTGCGACATGGATGCGACCGTGCCCGGTTGCAAGGCGATCGCGGCCCCCGGCTGCGGTGTGACCCCCTGCACCAAGACCTCGGACTGCACCGGCCCCGTACCGCTTGGGTCGGAGTGCGTGGAGAACATCTGCAGCAAGAACGTCTGCACCTTCGTGGGCACGGGCTGCGACGACGGCGACCCATGCACGCAGGACGGCTGCAGCGAGAACGGGCTGAGCTGCGTGTACCAGCCCAATCCGCAGTGCCAGTAGCGGCGTAGCTGAGCCTGGGCGACACGCCATAGGGCGCGCGACGGGGGGCCGCCGATGATCTCGGCGTCCCCCCGCGAGCGTTGAGCACCGCGCCGGGCTCCAGCCAGCCGAGCCGCTGACCGACCACATCGCCGGGCGCGGCCGAAACGCAGCACGCGCCCAGCTCAGGCTCATCGACGTGGTGGGCGTCATCGCCAGTCAAACGACCGCGGACCCACGCCGTCGAACCGACCCGGGGGGACAACAACGCGAGCGGGAGGCGGCGAATCCTGATGTCCCGACCCGTCCCAGGCGGCGCTCCGCGCGGCCTGATCGCTCGGCGCTCACTCGCCCCGGGGCAGTGGCTGGGCCTCGCTGACCCACCGCCGCACGGCGTCGTGAGGGGGGGTCGCCTTGAAAGCCTCACGGGCCACGCGAGAGACCACGGCGCCCGGTGCCTCGAGGCGCTCGTACGGCACGTTCGACGCGCGATAAACGAGCGGGTCGTGCCCCAGGGTCACGTCTTCAGCCGTGGCCCCGGCGTCCGGGGCGAGCAACAGATCCGCCCCATCCCCCGCGGCGTCCTCGACACGAAGGGTCACCATGTCGCGACCCAGGCGGAGCGCCTTGATGGTCCAGCCGCCGCCAAGATCCTGCCCCCGTCTGAAGGGACCGACGGTGGCGGCCTCGACAGGACCGTCTCCCCGCGGCTTCCAGTCGGGGCTGTAGACACAGCGAAAGCCGACGTCGTCCTGCTGCTCCTCGGGTGCGAGGCGCCCTCGAGCGCTGGCGCGGACGTCCTCGGGCCGCTCGTCGAGCCAGCTCCCGCCGCGCAAGACCTTCGCCGTGCCGTCGACCGGGCCGGTCGGGTCCGCCGCCCGTGCGCCCACGTAGGCCGCCTCGTCGTACCAGTCCGCCACCCACTCGGCCACGTTGCTCGTGAGACCGGCCACGCCGAAGGGGCTCCAGTCGACGAGGTAGCCCACATCGATGGTGCCCTCGTGCGAGCAACGCCGCGCTCCCGCGTCGCCTTCGGAGGGCGGGTGGTCGCCCGTGAGCAGGCGCCCGGAGCCGTTGGGATCGCGGAACACCGACCACAGACACGGGTCCGTATCGGCCGTCGGGAAGCGGTGGGCCGCAGCGCCACGGGCGGCGACCTCCCACTCGGCCTCGGTGGGGAGGCGCCCGCCGCGCCAAGCGCAGTAGGCGTTGGCGACAAACCAACTCACCCCGTTGGCGGGGTGACCCGCGCGCGCCTCCACGCCCACGTTGAAGTAGCCGGGCTCCTGCGTCACGCCGGCGGGGTCGCACGCGCCGACCTCAACACACTTGAGGACGCTAGCGGCGGTGACCTCGCGAACGTCGATGAGGTAGGCTGACAACGGGACTTCGTGAAAGGGCGCCTCATCGCTTGCCGCCGCCGCGTCATACCCGGGTGCCGCGGGACGGGTGGCTTGGGCGCCCACACGATAGCGGCCCGCGGGGATCAGCACCTGCTGGACCGCGAGCGAGTGTGCCCACCGAGCGGCCTCCGCTTGCGCGCGCATGACGGCGGGCGAAGGGGACTCGCGCGAGAGCGCCCACCACGCGCCCAAGCTGACCGCAAAGATGACGCCGGCGACCGCAATGAATGTCCTTGTATCCGCCACGGGCTGGATGATAGGCGTGGTCCGATGAAGTGCAAGCGGCTCCTGGCATCCATCATGCGCAGGCTGCCGGCCGGTCAGCGCGCGGGGGTGTTCGCCATAGCCGTCTCCGCGCTGCTCACGGCACCCGTCGATGCGGCCGCGGGACCGTCGGGCTGGCGCGGGCGAGGCGACGGCCGGTTCGACGACGCCACCCCACCGCTGACCTGGACCCCGGACCAGGGCGTGCTCTGGTCCACGCCGCTGGACTCGTGGGGCAACGCGTCTCCTGTGGTGGTCGGCTCGGTGGTGTTCGTGACCTCCGAACCCACATCGCTGGTGGCGTTGGACGCGGGGACCGGGAAGGTGCTCTGGAAGCGCGCCCACGCGGTCGTTGATGCGCTCGAGCCCGCGGCGGCGGCGCCGCTGCGGCCTCGACTGGCGGCGGCGGAGGCACTCGAAGCCGAGCTCAGCAAAGGGCAGCGAGAGTTGGGGCGGTTGCGGCGGCAAGCGCGACGCGGCAAGGCGGACGCCACAACGGCGGCTGCGCTCGCAGCGTTGGAGGCGCAGCTAACGACCATCAAGGTGGAGCTCGACGCGCTCGCCCCCTACCGCACGCCGACCGAGCGCGACATCATCGGCTACGCGTCCAGCACCCCTGTGAGCGACGGGAAGTCGGTCTGGGCGCTCTTCGGCAACGGCGTCATCGCCTCGTACACCCTGGCGGGAGCGCTGCGCTGGCGACGCTGGCTGGGCACCGCGCCCGAGGAGATGCAGGGCTATTCGCGCGGCAACGCGGCGTCCCCGCTCCTCGCCGGCGGGGTGCTGCTGGTGCCCTATGGCGAGCTGCGTGGCCTCGACCCCGCCACCGGGGCGGAGCGCTGGCACGCCGGCCCCTACCTCAGCTTCGGCACCCCTCTGCTCACGAGCCTCAGCTCGGGCTCCACGGTCGCGGTCACCTCGTCGGGTGACGTCGTACGGCTGCCGGACGGCGTGCGCCTCGTGGTCGGACAGGACAAGCTGCTCTACGTGGGGCCGATCGCCGCCGCCGCGGGGTTTTATATGGTCGGCAACGCGGGCGACCCGGGCACGGGGATCCTCGTACGCGGGCACAAGCTCGTCACGTCCGCGGGCGGTGCGCTCGCCGTCGCCCGGACCCACGAGCGCCGCGTCTCGGGCGCCGACGAGCTCTACGCCCAACCGCTGATGGTGGACGGCCTCATCTACGCGGTCAGCAAGTACGGGGTCTTGCGCGTGTTCGACAGCGTGGACGCGTCGTTGGTCTACGAGCGAAAGCTCGATCTCGGCGAGGGCTCCGTGTTTCCCAGCCCGGCTCTGGCAGGCGGGCGCATCTACCTCAGCGGCTCCGAGGGCCGCACCGTGGTGATCCAGGCCGGCCGGAGCTTCGTCCAGCTCGCCTCCAACGACGTGGGAGAGGGCTTTCGCGCCAGCCCCTTCTTCGTCGGTGGGCGGGTCTACCTGCGCACGTTCACGCGCGTCATCTGCCTCGGCGCGCGCTGATCCAGCGCCGGCGCCCACCGACGCCGGACGGCACGCCGCGCCGACAAGATGCTCGCGATCTCCTCTTCGACAGCGCGGGAAACGACGAGTTTGGGCTTGACGTTCGCGCGGCCGGGTCGTACTCCTCTCCCGCCGTCGGAGCACGGCAGGCCGCGCGAAAGTGGCGGAATTGGTAGACGCGCTAGATTCAGGTTCTAGTGGGCTTATGCCTGTGGGGGTTCAAGTCCCCCCTTTCGCACCACGCGCGACGTCCTCACGGGCGTCGCGCGTTTTCGTCTCCTCTGGCTTCCACTCCGGCTCGAATGTGGTAGCTTGGGGTCGGTGATGGTCTGCCGGATGGCGTTCCAGCCTTTAATTCTATCCCCTATCTTCTAACCTCGGGATTCGCCCCTGAGCGCGGTGAGCATGCCGGCCTCGTAGCCGGAAGCCTGAAGCGCCCATAGTGGACCCCACCTGTCATGGGTGATGGGTTTAGAAGCAGGCTCGATAGTCATCCGGCGCGACCTCACCAGTCCGCCTGAGGGCGTGTGGCGGCGCCGACGGGGCGGCGCTTCTCGGCGGGTCGAGCTCGCCCTCCCCTGCGTGGTATGGGTCGGGCTCCCACGGAGGCCGCGCGGCCTTTACCGTTTCAGCAGGGGGGTCCGAGATGCGCGCGATCATGATTCGAGAGCATGGCGGGCTCGAGGTGCTCGCGGTCAGCGAGGTGCCGACGCCTGAGCCCGGGCCTGGCGAGGTGCGCGTCCGGGTCCGCGCCTGCGCGCTCAACCACCTCGACCTGTGGATTCGGCGCGGGCTGCCGGGGGCCCCGTGGACCCTGCCGCGCATCACCGGCGCGGACGTCAGCGGCGACGTCGACGCGGTGGGCGCGGGCGTCGACGATCTCGCGGTGGGCACCCCGGTGATGGTGATGCCCGGGCTCTCCTGCGGCCACTGCGCCCGCTGCGTCAGCGGGGCGGACCACCTCTGCGCGCACTACGGCATCCTGGGCGAGCACGCCGACGGCGGCCTCGCCGAGTACTGCGTCGTGCCCCGTGAGAACATCGTCGCGAAGCCCGCGCGCCTCGCGTACACGGAGGCGGCCGCGCTGTCCCTGACCTTCCTGACCGCGTGGCACATGCTGGTCGCGCGCGCGGAGCTGCGCGGCGGCGAGACGGTGCTCATCCAGGCCGCCGGCAGCGGCGTGGGCAGCGCGGCCGTCCAGATCGCGCGCTACTTGGGCGCCACGGTCATCGCCACCGCGGGCTCGCCCGCCAAGCTCGACGCGGCGCGCGCGCTGGGCGCCGACCACGGCATCGACTACTCAAAAGAGGACATCATCGCCCGCACCAAAGCGCTGACGGGCGGTCGCGGCGCCGACGTCGTCTTTGAGCACGTCGGCGGCGAGGTGTTCGAGAAGTCCCTGCGCGCGCTGGCCTGGGCAGGGCGGCTGGTCACCTGCGGCGCGACCACCGGCGCACGCGCTCAGGTCGATCTCCGGCACATCTTCTTCAAGAGCCAGTCGATCCTCGGCTCGACCATGGGCTCCAAGGGCGAGTATCACCAGCTCGTGAAGCTCTACGAGCGCGGCCTCTTTGAGCCGGTGATCGACCGCGTGCTGCCGCTGGACGCGATCGCGGAGGCGCACCGGGCGCTCGAGGCCCGCGAGGTGTTCGGCAAGGTGGTGATGACCTTGTGAGCGGGACCTACGAGCACATCCGGGTCGAGCGCGGCGCGGACGGCGTCGCCACCCTGACCTTCTCGCGGCCCGACGTGCGCAACGCCATGCACCTGGCCATGAATCGCGAGGTGCGAGCGGCGCTGGACGACCTCGCCGACGACGACGCGGTGCGCGCGCTGGTGCTGACCGGCGCGGGTGGGCGGGCCTTCGTCAGCGGCGCCGACATCGCCGAGCTGCGCGAGCGCACGGCCACGGTCGCGCTGCTGCGACACAACGCGAAGCTCTGCGACGCGCTGGAGGCCTTCCCGCGCCCGACCGTCGCCGCGATCGAGGGCGTGGCGCTAGGCGGCGGCATGGAGGTCGCGCTGGCCTGCGATCTGCGGGTGGCCGGCGCGTCGGCGAAGCTAGGCCAGCCCGAGGTCAGCCTCGGCATCATCCCGGCGGCCGGCGCGACCTGGCGCTTGCCGCGGATCGTGGGGCTGGGGCGCGCCAAGGAGCTGATCTTCACCGCGCGGGTCATCGAGGCGGGCGAGGCGCTGGCCATGGGGCTCTTGAACCGGGTGGTGGCGGACGGCCAGGCGCTTGAGGCGGCGCGCGGTTTGGCCGCCACCATGGCCGCCCAGAGCCCGCTGGCGGTCAGCCTCGCCAAGGTCGCGGTGGACGGTGGGCGTGAGGCGAGCCAGCAGGTCGGCTCGATGCTGGAGGCGCTGGCGCAGGCGCTGCTCTACGACGACCCCGAAAAGCGCGCCCGCATGGACGCCTTCCTCGCGCGGCGCCGCACGGCCAAACCCTCCAAAGGATCAGGCGATGACTGAGGAAAAGGTGGTGGTCGTCGGCGCGGGCGTCATGGGTCACGGCATCGCGCAGGTGGCGGCGGTGGCCGGCTACCGGACGGCGCTCGTGGACGTGGACCCGGCGGCGCTCGACCGCGGCGAGCTGGCGATCCGGGCGTCGATGGCCAAGGGCGTCGAGCGGCGGAAGTTGAGTAGCCAGCAGGCCGAGGCGGCGCTCGAGCGACTGAGCACCGCCCGAGATCTTGCAGCGGCAGCTCAAAACGCGGACTTCGTCATCGAGGCGGTGCCCGAGGAGATGGCGTTGAAGCGGCGCATCTTCGAGGTGCTCGACGGGGCGGCGCCTCAGGCGGCGGTGCTGGGGACGAACACGTCCAGCCTCTCGATCACCGAGGTGGCGGCGGGGACTTCGCGGCCTCAGCAGGTCGTCGGGATGCACTTCTTCAACCCGCCGCCCGTGGTGACGCTGCTCGAGCTCGTGCGCGGTGTAGAGACCTCGGACGAGACGCTGGCGCGGACACGAGCGATGGCCGCGCGGATGGGGCGCGAGATCATCGTGGTCGGGGACAGCCCGGGGTTCGCGACGAGCCGGCTGGGGCTGTGCCTGGGGCTCGAGGCGATTCGGATGCTCGAGCAGGGCGTGGGGAGTGCCGAGGACATCGACCGGGCGATGGAGCTGGGCTACCGGCACCCGATGGGGCCGCTGCGGCTGACGGACCTGGTGGGGCTGGACACGCGGCTGAAGATCGCCGAGCACCTGCACCGTGAGCTGGGTGAGGGGTTTCGGCCGCCCGTGCTGCTGCGGCAGATGGTGCGGGCGGGGCGCCTGGGCAAGAAGAGCGGGCGCGGGTTCTACGAATGGTAGGCGCTCCTTGAGCGGGGGCGGCGCGTGAGGTAGAGAGCCGCTGCGTTGGGAAGGGCCCCGGCGCAGCACACGCGGAGGCCGCTGATGGCCCTGACTCTTGGCATCGTGGGCCTGCCCAACGTCGGCAAGTCGACGCTTTTCAACGCGCTGTCGTCGGCGGGTGCCGAGGCGTCGAACTACCCGTTCTGCACCATCGAGCCGAACGTCGGCGTGGTGACCGTGCCCGACCCGCGGCTGGCCGAGCTGGCGGCGATCGTCAACCCGCAGCGGACGCTGCCGACGGTGGTCGAGTTCGTCGACATCGCCGGGCTGGTCAAGGGCGCGAGCAAGGGCGAGGGGCTGGGCAACCAGTTCCTGGGCAACATCCGCAGCACGGACGCCATTGTGCACGTGGTGCGGTGCTTTGAGGACGACAACGTCATCCACGTCGAGGGGTCGGTGGCGCCGCTGCGCGACATCGAGATCATCGAGACGGAGCTGATCCTCAAGGACCTGGAGACCGTCGACAAGCGGGTCGACCGCGGGCAGAAGGCGGCGAAGGGCGGCGACAAGAACGCGAAGAGCCAACTGGTGATGCTGGAGGGGCTGCTGGCGCACCTCAACGCGGGCAATCTGGCGCGGAGCTTCGAGGT
>CAZNZH010000042.1:0-13706 GCA_964577445.1 uncultured Myxococcales bacterium | reverse complement strand
GCAGGGCCGACAGAGGCGCCGTGTGCGGTGGCCGATCAGGTCTAGCCCGGAGACGGTCGCGCTTGCGGTGGCCGCCGCCGGGCTGTAGAACCGAGAGGTAGCGCGCGAACCTCCCCACGCGCGCCGTCGTGTTTGCCTCCGGGAAGCACCATCGTCGCCCGGAGCGCACCCTGAGCCGGCACCTCGCGCCGGCGCCGAGCGGTCGACGCGCTTTCAAAAAGCGCCGCAGAGCATGCGTGGGAGCCGACTGTAGCAGCGTCAGCGTTTTCCGGGCTCAGCGCTCGGCACGTGTAGGAATCGTCTGATGGATTTCGCCTCATACCTGAGCCGCGCGCGCGCGTTCGACAGCACTGGCATCGCTCCAGACGCCGCGCGAAAGCTCGGTCGCCTCTTCGATCGCGGCGCCGCTATCACCGAGGTCGCCACGCGGTGGACGGCCGAGCTGGGCGGCCACGGCGAGAGCACCTACCGGCTGGCGCGCGAGATCTGGCAGGAGCATCGCCAGTGGCGACAGGCGCTGCTGGCCGTCTCCGCGCGACGAAGCGCTGCCGGTCTGGTGATCTTGCCCGACGAGGTCGTGCAGCGGACCTGGGACGAGGATGAGCTGGCGGTGCTCGAGCGCGGTGCGGAGCGCCTGATGGCCCTGCGCGCGCGGTCGCACGGCACCTGGACGGACGCCCTGCTGGCGGTGGCCGATGCGCGCGCGGCGGTCCTGGGCGCGGCGCTCACCGACGGCCTCGCGCGTCTGGAGCCCGAGGGCGACGAGGTCCCGGCGCGCGAGGTTCGCCCCGAGCAGTGGCTCGCCGCGTGCCACGCGGGCGCCGAGGGGTGGCCGCTCCTGACCGCGCTGGATGGCGGCGTCGAGGCGGCGGTGAAGGCGCTGTCCGCGACCCTGCTCCGGCTCGACGAGTCCCTCGACACCGCCAGCATCGCCCAGGAGTTGGTCGTCGGCGACCTCGAGGCCACGGCCCGCCGCGCCATGTACCGGCGCGCCATCGTCGCCCTGGCGGCGACGGCGTCCACCCGCGTCGCCGAGCGGCTGGCGGCCCGCCCCGCCACGCCGTCGCGAGCGCTGGGCCTCTACGTCGGCGCCCCAGGCTGCCCGTCGGCGGCCGCCGTGGTGACCCGCGACGGCGGCGCCCCCAAGACCCACGTCGCCGAGCCCCTCGACGGCCCGGTGTCCGCCCTCGCCTTCCTGATGGAGCACGCCCGCAGCGGCGACGCCTGGGTCTTCCCCGAGGCCGCGCCCGACCCCGACGGCCTGGCCGCGGCCCTCGACGCGCTGCCCGACGATGCGACGCTGCTTCGCGTGCCCGCCGATGGCCTCCCAGACGCCGCCCCCGGCCCCGCGGGCAGCGCCCCCGCCAGCCGCGCTGCGGTCGCCGTGGCGCGGCGTGCGCTTGAGCCCGACCGCGCCTGGCGCGCGCTGCCCCCCGACGCCGGTTGGTTCTTAGCGCCCGGCGTCCGCTTGGGGAAGGCCGACGCCGACCGGTTGGCGGAGCGGGTCGCCGAGGCCCTGGCTGCCGTCCCCGCCGCGGCCGGTCGCCCCGCAGGCCGCTCCGGCCCTTCAGCCCAATCGCCGCCGCCTGAGCGCGGCCGTCGCGCCGAGACGACGCCCCGGAGCCGACCCAGCGTCAGCGGCACCGTGGAGCGCCCAAACCCCGGGCTGGAGCGACTCAGCGACCTCGAGGCCGGCATGCGCCTCCGCGGCCACGTCGCCAGCCTCAACCGCTACGGCGCCTTCGTGGACGTCGGGCTGCCCAAAGAGGGCCTCGTGCCCATCCAAGCCCTCACCGGCGGCTCGGGAGCGAACCCCGGCGACGTCGTGGTCAACGGGCAGTCCGTCGAGGTCCGCGTCCTCTCCGTCGACGCCGGCCGCGGCCGCTTCGAGCTGGCCCTCGAGGCGGTCCACGACTTCATCCGTCCGCCTCCGGGCCGCCAGCGCTCGAGCGGCCGCGCGAAGTCCAACGGCCAGCGCTCAGGTCGCCCACGCTCCGGCGGCCCATCGCGCCGCGGCCGCGGTTGACCGTGGCGAGCCGGCGACCGGCGCGGTCCTGACCGATGGATCTGTTCCTGGTCGCGACCATCGCGGTCTCCGTAGGCCACCTCATCGCCATCTTCGGCTTCTTGATGGTGCAGCGCCGCGAACCCGCGGCCACCCTCGCCTGGCTGCTCACGCTGATGTTCATCCCCGTCCTCGGCGTCCTGCTGTTTTGGATGTTCGGCAGCCAGCGCGCTCGACGCCGAACCCACCGCGCCCGCGCCGTCTCCGAGCGCGTACAGGCCGTCCTGGACGCCCACGCCAGCCTTCATCCGCGCGCCCAGGACCTCGCCGCCGCCGACCCCCGCACCGCGGCCATCCTGACCCTCGCGCGCAACACCACCGGCAACAGCCTCAGCACCGGCAACCGCGTCGACATCCTCGTCAACGCCGCCGCCACCTACCGCGCGATGCTCGACGCGGTCGATGCTGCGACGCACCATATCCACATGCTCTTCTACATCATCCAGCCCGACGACACCGGCCGCGCCATGCGCGATCACCTGGTGAGGCGAGCCCGCGCGGGCGTGGCCGTTCGCGTCCTGGTCGATGGCGTGGGCAGCCTCTCCCTCCCCTACGAGTTCTGGGACCCCCTGCGCGCGGCCGGTGGTGAGGCCGCCGTGTACGATCCCGTCGGCCAGCTCTTCCGGCTCCGGCGCCGCGATCGCGTCGACTATCGCAACCACCGAAAGATCCTGGTCGTCGACGGCCGCATCGGCTTCACCGGCGGCATCAACGTCGGCCGCGAATACCTGGGGCTCGACCCCTACATCGGCCACTGGCGCGACACCCACATCCGCATCGAGGGCCCGGCGGTCCTCTCACTGGCACGCACCTTCGCCGAAGACTGGTTTCAAGCCACCGACGTCCTCCTCGACGACCGCGCCCTCTACCCGACGCCCCCCGCCGATCTCCACGGCGACAGCTCGGTCCTCGTCGTCGACTCCGGCCCCGACCAGCGGTGGTCGCCGCTTCACCGCCTCTACGCCCGCTCGATCCTCCTGGCCCGCGAGCGCGTCTGGATCACCAGCCCTTACTTCGTGCCCGACCCCGTCATCGAGCACGCGATGGTCACCGCGGCGCTCTCCGGCGTCGACGTGCGCCTCTTGCTGCCGTCGCGCTCCGACCACATGCTCGTGACCATGGCCGCGCGGGGCTACTACCCCGACCTCCTCGCGGCGGGCATTCAAATCCACGAGTACGCCCGCGGCTTCGTCCACGCGAAGACCCTCGTCGTCGACGACTGGCTCGCCACCGTCGGCTCGGCGAACATGGACATCCGGTCGTTTCGCTTGAACTTCGAGCTCAACGCCTTCGTGTTCGGCGCGCGCGTCACGGGCGAGCTGGCTGCTCAGTTCGAAGACGATCTGGCCCACGCCAGGCGAGTGGATCCCGACACTCACATCCAGCCCCCCTACTTTCGGCGCCTGGTGCTCTCGGCGGCGCGCCTGCTGTCGCCCTTGCTCTGATCGGCGCGGCGCTGCGGGCGCTGTCGGCTGGTCAGCGCCGCGCGCGAGGGCTACCCTCGCCCTACGATGGGAGATGAGAGCGCCGCAACCACCGCCTCGCGCCCCGGCGAGTGGCTCCGCGATCTGGTCAGGGACTGGCTGGAGCGGGACATCTACGCCCCGGACGGGCCGGCTCGGCAGGCGCTCGGCTCCGTGCCCATCCCGCGCAGCGACGCGTTCGGCGATCTCGGCCGCCGCGTGGTCGCCGCGCTCGGGTCTGGCGACACCAGCGACGTCGCCGCTTGGTTGGAGCACGGGGGCGCCATCGGGCAGCCCGACGAGCTGGTGGTGCACGCCGTGCAACTCCTCTGTGCCCGAGCGGAGGCGAGTCTCAAGACCGGCGACACCGCGGCCGCCTCCAGCCCCGCGCCGCTGCTGCGCGCCCGGGCGGACGCGATCACCCGGGCGGTGGTCAGCTTTCAACTTCGACGCATGCGCGGCGCGCTCCCGCGGGAAGGCGACGAGTTCCTGGAGCTGGCCTCGGTCCTGAAAGACACCCTCTACAGCACGCTCGCCAGCGGCCTGGTGCGCTACGTCAGCCCCGGAATAGAGGAGCTCACAGGCTACCCGCCCGCGGCTTTCCTCGCCGATCAACACCTGTGGGCGTCGCTGGTCGTCCCCGAGGATCTCCCCCGGATGCGCGACGGGTTTCACGGCGTCTCGCGCGGCGAGCCGTCGGAGGCGGTCTACCGGATTCGGCACGCGCGGACTCGCCGCATCCACTACGTGCTGGACCGCGCCGCGCCCGTGTGTTCGCGCACCGAAGCCGGCGACGCGGTCGTGCGGATCGACGGGATCCTCGTCGACATGACCGAGCGAGTCGAGCTGGAGCAGCGGCTGGAGCGCTCGGAGACCCTGCGCAGCCTGGGCCAGCTCGCCCGGGATATCGCTCATGATTTCAACAACTTACTCGTCAGCATCCTCGGCCACGCCGATCTGCTCTCCGCGCGACTTGAGCCCGGCAGCCGCGAGGCCCGCAGCCTGCGGCTCATCAGCGCCGCGGCCGACAAGGGCAGCCAGTTGACCGACCGCCTGCTGACCTTCGCCCGTGGCTCGGCCGGCTCGCACCACAAGGTGGCGACGGCCCTGGCGGACTTGATCGCGGAGACCGCCGATCTCGCGGCCCCTTCGCTGCCGCCCCATCTTCGACTGGAGACCCGCCTCGAGGCGCCCGCCCTGTCTGTGGAGGCCGATCCGCTGCGGCTCAGCGAGTCGCTGCTCAACCTGGTCCTCAACGCCATCCACGCGTGCAGCAGCGGCTCCGGCACGGGCCCTCTGGGCACTCGCATCCTGATCGAGGCGCGCGCGGCGACGCCTGACGAAGCGCGCCGCATCGGGAGCGTCGAGGCCGTGGCGCTCTCCGTGTCCGACGACGGCCCCGGCATGAGCGCCGACGTGCGGACCCGCGTCTTCGAGCCGCTCTTCACGACCCGCGCCAAGTCCGGCGGCACCGGGCTTGGCTGCGCCATCGCGTACGGCGTCGCCGTAGACCACCGGGGCGTGCTCGAGGTCGACTCCGAGCCAGGCCGCGGCGCCGAGTTCCGCTTCATCCTCCCGCTGCTCCCAGCCGCGAGCGAGCCGGCCCACGAGAGCGCGCCCGCGCCAGCGGCTCCACACCTGCTCCCCCCGTCGCCCACGCCCCCAACCCTTCCGCAGCCGAGCCCCGACCCGCCCGTCGCCCCCACCGAGGCCGGCCCGCGCCGCATCCTGGTCGTCGACGACGAGCCCAGCGTCCGCCAGCTCCTCAAAGACCTCCTCGAAGGCGCCGGCTACCCCGTGGACGCCGTGGGTGGCGGAGAAGAGGCGGTGGCCTCGGTCCGCATGTCGCCGGGCAGCTACGCCCTGGTCATCCTCGACGTGATGATGCAGCCGGTCGACGGCACCGAGACCTTCTGCCGCCTGCGCAGCGCGTGGCCGGACCTCCCCATCATCTTCTGCACCGGGCACTCCGACCTCGAGCGCGTGGCGGACCCGCAAGCCCTCGATCAGGCCCAGGTCGTGCAGAAGCCCTTCCGCGCAGCACACCTCATCCGCGCGGTCCGCGAAGCCACCATGGCGGCGTGACGACGGCGGACCGGCTCGCCCACCTCGAGGCGTTCTACGGCCCGCTGAGGTCCTCACCCTCCGCGGCGCGCCGGGTCGGCTGGGAGACGGACTCCGCCCACGGGCTGCGCCTCGCCCTCCTCGCCGACGCCCTCGAACCCCTCGACGCCATCGGCTCCGTCGCCGACGTGGGCTCGGGCGACGGCGCGTTCGCCAGGCTGCTCCGCGCCCGAGGGTACGCCGGCAGCTACCGCGGCGAAGATCTCCTCGCCGGCATGGTCGACGCGGCGCGCGCGCGGTCGCCCGAGGAGACCTTCGAGGTCCACGATCTCATGACCCCAGGCCCACCGGCCGACGCCATCGTCCTCTCCGGCGCGCTGAACACCTGGCAGGCCGACGACCAAGACGCCGCGGCCCACGCGGCGCTCTCGACGCTGTGGGAGCGCGCCCGCGTCGCCCTCGCCTTGGACCTCGCCGTCCGCGATCGGCACCCCGCGGGCGCCGGCATCTACCCGGTCGATCTCGCCGCCCTCTACCACCACGCGCGCGGCCTCGGCGCCGTCGTCACCGTCCGCGAGGACGTGGTGCCCGGCGAGGCGCTGCTGCTGCTGCGGCGCGACCGCCGACCGACCTTGGAGCGCGCCTTGCCCGGGCCCGAGCACGCCACCGCCCGCGCCCACATCCTGCTCGCCGCCCGCGAGGCCGCCGCCGCGCGCGACACCCTCGCGGGGCTGAGCGGCGACGACGTCGAGGTCCAGCGCGCGATGGCCCACATCGCGCTCGGGCGCGTCCGCGACGCCGAGCAGCTCCTCCGCCGCGTCGCCGCCACCGGCCACCGGGGCGCTCGCCTCCAGGTGGCCGCCCTCGCCCTCGCCACCGGCCGCGCCTCCGAAGGGACCTCGGCCCTGCGCTCCCTCGCGGACGACCCGAGCCCGCTCGCCGACGACGCGCGCCTGCTGCTCGCGCGCCACCACCAGCGCCTGGGCGACCGCGACTCCGCGCGCCGTTGGGCCGCCGCCATCGTCGACCCGCTGCTGGCCCGCGAGGCCGCCGCCATCGCCGAAATCCCCTGATGATACCTGGCGAATCGCTCGCCTACTGCGCCGCCTCGACCCGCGGCGCCAGCCCCCGAGCCTCAGCGCTCCAGACGATGTTCGGCAGCGCCGCGCACTGACAGCCCCACGCCGCCGGCAGCTTCGGACACATCGTCTCGGCGATCACCCGGTGGCCGTCCAGGTTCGGGTGGATGCGGTCGAAGGCGCGCAGCTCCTCTCGCAGATACCAGCGCGGCAGCTCCCGGGCCTGCGCGACCAGGGCGTCCAGCCGCGCCGCCCGGGCCGCCTCGTCGGGGATCGCGGCGAGCTCCGACCTCACCTTGTGGTCCAGGGACACCTGCCGCCGGGTCACCTCCTCGTCGCGCAGCGCCGCGCCCTTGTCGCGCAGCTCCGAGTCGTAGAGATCCACCGCGATATCCGGCTGCTCGCCCGCCTCGTACTCCGCGCGCCCCGCCGCCTCCGGCCCGAACGCGACCTCGGGCGACACCCGCCCCATCAGGTAGTCGACGGCCAACCGCGTGACATCCTGGTAATGCAGCCCGCCCGCGCCGCGCCAGCGCCGGTCGCTGTCATCACCCCAGGGCCCGATGCTCAGCGCGATCGTCCCGATCCCCGCCCCTTTCGCGGCCTTCAACACGTCGGCGACCCAGCCGTTGGTGCGCTCCGGCATCCCCACGCTGTTGAGCCCGCCGTTGAAGATCATCCACATGGACTCGTAGGACTTCGGGTCCACGCGGCGGTTTTGCAGCACCTGCTTTTGAAAGCGCTTCTTCAGTTGCAGCGCGCCCAGCCTCGCCTTGCCGCGGTTGACCACCTCGACCCTGGGGCAGGCCGCCTCCACGAACTCGCCGAAGCCGCCCTTGGGCCACGCCGAGACCGAGCCGCCGATGATCACCACCTTCACCGGCCGGTCGTCCTCGCGAAATCGCCAGGTCCCGACGGGCTCAGGCAGCTCGACCTCCGGCGCATCGTCCTGGGCCGCCGCCGGCGTCACGCCCCCGACCGCCGCCACCACGAGCGCGCCGCACGCCATCGCCGCGGCGAAACAGTGCTGCCTCATCGTCAAACGCTCGCGTAGATGTCCATCACCTGCCCCAGCAACGCGATGGCGTCGGCCTTTGGCCGCTGAAACGCGTTGCGCCCCATGATGGAACCGAAGCCGCCGCCCGCCGCGATCTCGCGGATCTCCGACAGCACCGCGTCGGTGCCCTTGGCCTCACCCCCGCTGAAGATCACGACGCGGCGGCCAGCGAAGCACGACTGCACCACGTCACGAACCCGGTCGGTGAGGCTCGCGATCGGCCGCCCCGCCTGCTCATAGGCCTTCTTCGCGGCCGCGAGATGGAGATGCGCGGTCGGCGGCTTCACCTTGATGATGTGGGCGCCGAGCTGGCACGCCATGTGCGCCCCGTAGGCGATGGTGTCGATGGCGGTCTCCGCCTCTTTGCTGAGCTGCTCGCCGCGGGCGTAGGACCACACCACGACGACCAGGCCCTTGGACTTGGCCTCGCGGGTCAGCTCGCGGACCTCCTCGAACATGTCCTGGGCCTTGCCCGACCCGGGATAGATCGTGAACCCGATGCCCGCGCAGCCCAGGCGCAGGGCGTCCTCGACGGTGGCCGTGACGGCCTGGTCGGGGCTCGGGTCGCTGTAGAGCGAGTTTCCGCTGTTCGCCTTGAGGATCAGCGGGACCTGACCTGCGTAATCGGCGGCGCCGGCCTCGAGAAAGCCCAGGGGAGCGGCGTAGGCGTTACAGCCCGCGTCGATGGCCAGCTCGAAGTGATAGCGCGGGTCGTAGGACGGCGGGTTCGGCGCGAAGCTGCGCGCCGGGCCGTGCTCGAAGCCTTGGTCCACCGGCAGGATGACCAGCTTCCCGGTCCCGGCGAGGCGGCCGTGGCCGAGCAGGCGGTAGAGATTCGCCAGGGTGCCGGGGGTCTCCGACCGGTACCAGGAGAGGATTTCACGGACGCGGTCGGTCGCGGGCTGGGTCATCGCCGGCTCCTGAGTAGAAGGCGACAGACGCTACCGCACGGTTTTGGAGCGGCGCAAGCACCGTCTGGCCGCTGGCCGAGGATGCGCTCGAGATCTAGCGGATCTCGGGCTGGTTTGACTGCGACGGCGGCTGCGTCTGAGCCGGGCCCTGGCCCAGCCACGAGCCGACGAAGGCCAGCCAGGCCGGGCCCTCGGCGGCCCAGACCGACCAGCTATGGCCGCCGGGCGTCACGCGGTAGGTGTGGTCGACGCCGCGCTCGACGAGGACGCGGTGGGCGGCCTCGGCGAAGGCCGCGAAGCCGAGCTGGTCGCCCTGGCCGACGTGCAGGTAGACCGCGGGCATGGGCGCGTCCAGCGGCAGCGTCCGCAGCAGCTCCATGGGGCTGGCCTTGGAAAACCAAGCGAGATCGGGCGGATCGCCCCAGACGCGCCTGTAGACCGGCCGGTGGGTGGGGGGCGTGGGGAAGAGCGCGCCGGACAGGCTCACCGCGGCGCCGAAGCGGCCCGGGTGCGTCAGGGCCAGCGAGAGCGCGCCGTAGCCGCCCATGGAGACGCCCACGATGGCGCGGTGCTCGCGGTCGGCGAGGGTGCGGTAGCGCGTGTCCACCCACGCGACGAGGTCGTCGGCGACGTAGCTGCCCCAACGCGGCCCGGGCTTCGTGCCGCTCGGCGCGTGGTCGGTCCAGTATCCGTCGTCGCCGTCGGGGGACACGACGATGACCGGCGGCAAGGTCTTGGCGGCGATGGCGTCTTTGAGCTGCGGCGCGAGCTTGCCGAGCTCAAAGAAGTCACGCTCGCTGCCCGACAGCCCGTGGAGCACATAGATGACCGGGTAGCGGGTCGCGGTCTCGCGGGCATAGCCCGGCGGCAGCCAGACCTGGACCTTGCGCCGCTGGCCGAGGGCCGCGCTCTGAAAGGTCGTCGCCGTCTCCGCCGTCGCCGCCTTGGGAGCCGGCGCGGCGTCGCGCGCCTCGGCCCGGCCTTGGGCGAAGGTGGCGACCAGCGCCCACGCGGCGACGAGGGCGAAGCGGCCGGCGGCGGCGCGGCCCGCACGAGGCCGCCCGCCCACGCGGTTCGCCGCCCCCATCAGAGCGGCGGCGCGTCGATTCGGGTGACGGTCACGGCACTCGCGGCGCAGGTCACGGTCCAGACCTCGCTGTCCCACATCCCCTTGGCGGCGGCGCACTGATCGGGAAACCCGGTGCCCTGCAGCACGAGGTCGGGCGGCCCGGTCGGCCAATCGAAGGGGTAGCTGCCGAAGAGCACGAACTGCGGCGACTCGAGCAGGGCGTCGCAGAGCTTGCGCAGCGCGCTGTCGAGCTTCGGGACCTCGGCGGCGGGTGTCGCGAGCGGGGCGCCCAGCAGCGCCTCGAGGAGCGGCGCCTCGGCGGTTCGGATCAGCGGCTCTTGGATGATGCGGTCTTTGAGCGCGGACACCGCGTCGCGCAGGTCGTGCCCCCCGGCGGGGAGCGCTGCCACGGCCGCCAGCCTCGCCACGAAGTCCGTGCCGCCGCCAGCCGACGTCACGTCGCACCCGCCGCAGCTATCGTTGCAGATGCCGACGCACAGGACGTCCCACTCGGTGTCGCAGCAGTAGGGATCGGCGTCGCAGGTGCACGCCTCGCAGGCGCAGCCGTCGCAGCCGCCGGTCGGCAGCGCCTGGCAGCCGGGCCCGACGAGCTCGCCCGCCCCGCCCGAGGTGGGCTCGCTGCACAGGCCGTAGCGGTCTTCCCACGCGAGCAGCCCTTGCAGATCCGTGCCCCGAAAGCCCGGCTCGGCGTCGCGGGTGAAGGCGCCGATGGCGGTCTGAAACACCTCGTCGTCGCCGCTGGGGAAGGCCTCCGGCTGCGGCCAGCCGAGGGTCGACGCGACCGCCCGCATCAGCGTCCGCGCGCCATGACGCGTCAGGACGTCGCCGGCGCTGTTGCCCTTCAGCGCGCCCTCTTCGGCGGGGCTCCACGGGTTGAAGGTCGGCCGCATGTAGTAGCCGTCGGCGCTGCCGCAGCCGGCCTCGGGCGGGAGCTGATTGAAGCGCGGGTCCAGCACCGCGCTCTTGACCAGCGACTTGAACGAGAACCCGGCGTCCACGGAGCCCTCGGCCATCGCCCACAGGGTGTCGCGCTGGTCGCGGTTGCGCGGGAAGTAGTTGGCGATGGTCAGCGGGTAGCCCATCAGCTCGGTCCAGACCTGGTTGGCGAGGTTCACGCTGACCAGGTAGGCGAAGGCCTCCTCGCCGGGCACCTGGAGCGTGTCCGGGTCGCGGTCCAGCCCGTCGGCGCGCAGGTCGGCGTAGCCTTTCGCCAGCGCCGCCTCGAGCTGCCACACGCTGGCCTTGTCGCCCTGCTCTTTGATGAAGTACGCGCTGACGCCCAGCGCGTCGGCGCCGACGCTCGTCGGCTTGACGAAGCGCCCGCAGGTCGTCGACCAGCCCCAGGGCTTCGCACCCGACAGGCTCGAGGTCTGCACGCCCAGGCTGCGCAGCATCGCGCGGGTCTTCTCCTCGTCGATCCCCGAGGGATCGCCGAAGAGCGCGACCTCGAAGTGGCCCGGGATCTCCCAGGTGCGGTCGAGCGCCGGGTCGTCGTCGCCCGTCACGCTGAACGAGCTGTTGTGGCACGTCATGCACGCCTTTTGGCGATAGATGTACGTGGACTCGAAGACCTCGCCGAAGTCGTTGCGGCGGCTGGCCTCCATCTCGAGGGAGCCGACGTTCGCGCCGCTCATCGGCTTCTGCAGCATCGCGAAGAGCTGCCCGCGGTAGACCGGCGAGATGTCGTCCAGGCGCAGCGCCGACTGGAGCAGGTCGGTCATGTTGAAGCTGCCGGGGCCGCCGCTGGTGGTGGTCGGCGGCGTGTCGCGGACGTAGGCCGCCAGCTCGCCGCTGTCCGGGGGCAAGGCCGGCGAACCCCAGCACGCGTCGTGGCGCTTTTCGCCGACCCGGTTGATGTGGAGCGAGTCCATCATGAAATCCGACCACCGCTGCACGTAGGCGTCGTCGCGCATCATGGCGTCGAGCGCGGCCTCGCGACCCGCCTGCTCGACGAGCTGCGACCACACCTCGATCTCGAAGTATCCCATGGGCTTACGACCCCAGACCGCCTGAATCGCGCGCGCCACGAAGGCCGCGTCGCCAGCGTCGCACTCGCCCACGGAGGGGGGCATCGGCTGCGGGCAGGGCGCGGTCGGGTCGTCGCAGTCGACGGGGAGCACCTCCGGGCCGATGTCGGGCACCGCGTCGGCGTCGGGCGTCGCGTCGGGCTTGACGTCGGCGTCCGCGTCGGCCTTCACGTCGATCTTCGTGTCGGCGATGGCGTCGGCGTCGGGCACCGCGTCGGGCACCGCGTCGGGCACCGCGTCGGCGTCCGGCGTCGCGTCGGGCACCGCGTCGGCCTCCGGCGGCGCGTCCGCAACCGCGTCGGCGTCCGGCGTCGCGTCCGCCACCGCGTCGGCATCCGGCGTCGCGTCCGCCACCGCGTCGGCATCCGGCGTCGCGTCCGCAACCGCGTCCGGCACGACGTCGGCGAGCGCGTCCGGCGTCGCGTCCGCCACCGCGTCGGCATCCGGCGTCGCGTCCGCCACCGCGTCGGCGTCCGGCGTCGCGTCCGCCTCAGTATCGAGTGCGGCGTCCGCGTCAGCGCCGGCCACCGCGTCAGCGTCAGCCACCGCGTCGGCGTCCGGCGTCGCGACCTCGGCGTCGGCGCCGACCTCCGCGACGCCCCCGTCGCCCGCGTCCTCGCCGTCGCGCGCGTCGCCACCGCACGCCACCGTCAACGCGAAGCCGGCCGCGACCAGCGCCGCGATCTTGCGGTGCAGCATCATACGCCCTGCCCCAAGACTACCTCTTTGAGGAACATCGCCGCCTCCGCCTCGGTCGACGTGTCGCGGACATCCCCCACCGCGAAGGCCTCCGGCTCAAAGGGCCAGATCCCCGCGGCCAACTGCACCGCCGCGCGCAGCTCCACCGGCGTCAGCCACGTCTTCGCCTCCGCGTCCGCCCCGATCGCCCCGTAAATCCCACGCTGCGCAGCGCCGATGGGCCCGCCGAACATCACCGTCACGTACCCGTAGGGGTGATGGTTGCGCCCGTTGCCGTTTTGGGCGAAGGGCGTGCGCCCGAACTCCGTGTTGATCACCACCAGGGTCTCGTCCAGGTCGATCTTGCCCGGGTCCTCCTCGCCGGGCTCGTTGATGATGTCCATCAGCCGGCTCATGGTGTGGTTCAGGTTCCGCAAGCTGTCGCGGTTGTGGTCGGAGTGCGTGTCGTAGCCACCGCCGCCCGTCGCCGGGATCAGGCCGCCGTCGAACACCTGCACGTAGCGCGCCGCGTCCGTCGGCCGCGTCAGCAGGTACGCCGCGATGCGCAGCCCCATGCCGGGCGTGTCGAGGTTCGCCGTCTGCCCGCAGCTCGTCCCCTTCTGCTTTTTCAGCACCTCGGGCGTGAGGATGCCGGCCAATTTGTCGGTGGTCTGCACGTTGCCCAGGGCGAACCGGTAGTCGCCGAGCGTGGACGAGCGAACCGGCGCCGACTGGCCCGGCCGCGTGTAGCGCCCGGCGTACTGGAGCATGTACTCCTTCACGAGCGCGTCGTACTCGCTGCGCAGCGGCCCGACGGTCTGGCGCGCCAAGGTCTGGCCCAGGGTCGAGTTGGCCTCCAGCTTGATGTCGAGCGGGCGCGACGAGGCGGCCATGAACCCGACCGCCGACGCCGCGCGCAGGTTGTCGGTCGGGAACGCGTCCACCGGATAGAGCACATAGGAAAACGGCGCCGGCGCGGCCAGGGTGGTCCGCACCTGGTGGTAGTGGTTCATGGCGGCGCCGGGCCCGGTCAGCTTGGGGTTGCCCAGCGCCCGGCCCGAGATCGCCAGGGGGATAGCGGCCTCGTGCGGCTCCAGGGTGTGGCGCATCACCGAGACGCGCAGCCGCGCGACCACATCGTTACGCGCACGCAGCGGCGCGATGAAGGGGCCGAGGTGCACCGAGGCGCCCAGCGCGTCCTTGGCGAAGGCCTCGGTCATGGGCTGCCCGCCGAGGTTTCCGCACGCGTCGACGACGCTCGAGACGCTCTCA